>NZ_JBFRFR010000079.1:0-37761 GCF_052114925.1 Bradyrhizobium sp. 2TAF36
CGCCGAATCCCGCCGAATCCGCGCAATCGTCTCCACGATCAGCATCCTCGACCACCTGCTTCATTCCAAAGCAGGCAGCGCAACAGACCAACCTATAGGGGGTCAATTTTGGACGCCGATCCCCCGGCTTAGGGGGTCAATATTGCAGGCCGAATGACATTCACGGGCGTCCGGCCAAACGCAATGCTTCTCGGCCCGACCCCGATTCGGCGCTTATGGGCAGAAGCGGACATGAACCGCCGGCCCTTAAGCCTCGTCCTCTCGCAAAGCGGAAGGCAGGTTGACCATTTTCGCTGATCAACGCTCCGTTGACGTGGCCGTGGACTTCTATTTTAATTCGCAACACGCATACCTCGATGAGCGCCCGTAAGGACTACCGGCCAGAGGTGCTCCGTATGTACGACCTGTTTATGAGCTACCACTCGCTCGATCATGTAGCGGTGGAAGCAATCGCTCGTTTGCTGCGAGAACGCGGAATTAAGCCCTTTCTAGATCGATGGTACCTCGTCCCTGGGCGTTCGTGGCTAGGGGCCTTGGAGAAGGTCCTCGGAGACTGCAAAGCGGTGGCTATTTTCATCGGTCCGCAGGGCATGGGCCGGTGGCAGCAGCGGGAGCGAGCTACCGCTCTCGATCGCCAAACCCGGGATGAAGATTTCCTGGTCATCCCAATCCTTTTGCCCGGAGCCGACCCGGCGCTCGGCTTTCTCTCCCTCAACATGTGGATTGATCTGCGAAACGGCATGACCGATGACGCGATCGATACTTTAGTTGCAGCCGTGCGTCGCGACGCTATGGCTGATGAAATAAAAGAACGCGTTGCTTCAGCGCCACCTTCGATTTGTCCCTTTCGAGGCCTGCGTTCATTCCGGGAAGAGGATGAGCCGTTCTTTTGCGGTCGTGAAACCTTCACTGGAATACTGGAGTCAGCGGCAAGGAAGCACGATATTATCGCCGTGGTCGGAGCTTCAGGTAGTGGCAAGTCTTCGGTGGTCCGCGCTGGTCTGATTCCTCGGCTTCGGCGGAACAGAGACTGCGTATGGGACGTAGTCGTCGCACTTCCACAAGAACGGCCATTTCACTCCATTGCCGCCTCATTTCTACCCCTGATCGAACCCGAACTATCTGAGGTGGACCGGCTAAGAGAAGTCGAAAAGCTGGCCATTGCCCTCGCCACTGGAGAGGTGCAACTCCGCTCCCTGGTCCATCGGACCTTGGAGAAACAACCTGGCACGGACCGCGTCCTTCTATTCGTGGATCAGTGGGAGGAGCTTTATACCTTGTGCCGCGACGAAGCCATTCGGCATAATTTCATTTCCCAACTCCTTGATGTCATCGCGTCCGAAAAAATGTCCCTCGTATTGACGCTGCGTGGCGACTTCTACGGTCATGCGCTGGCAGATCGACGCCTGTCCGATCGACTGCAAGGTCGCGTAGTCAATATTGGTCCCATGACGCGCGATGAGTTGATAAGTGCTATTCGGCAACCTGCGGAAAGAGCCGGTTTGCGTTTCGAGGACGGTCTGGTCGCGCGCATACTAGACGATGTCGGAGACGAGCCTGGTGCGCTCCCTCTCTTGGAATTTTTACTCAGCGAGTTGTGGGAAAAGCGGCACAAAGGCGGACTAATGCACGACGCCTATACCGCTATTGGCGGCGTTCGACGGGCGATTGCAGAACGAGCAGAGCAGGCTTTTGCTCGTCTTTCGGAACACGAACAGGAAGCCGCCCATTGGGCATTGCTCGCGCTCGTTGTACCTGGCGAAGGAGCTGAAGATACTCGCCGGCGGGCTCAGATGCAGGAGCTTGATGCGGTTGCCCGAAATGTTATCGCCAAATTGGCTTCGGACCGGCTTCTCGTGACCGCGCGAGACGCCACTGGCAAGGAAATTGTTGAAGTTGGGCACGAAGCGCTCATTCGAGAATGGAAGCGACTGCGCGAGTGGGTCGATGAAAATCGCGATTTTCTACGTACCCTGCGACGACTGGATGAGGAGGTCGAGTTTTGGAAGGCCACAAATCATGACCCAGACCTCCTCATTCCGGCTGGCCGCCGGTTAGTGGAGGCTCAACATCTGCTGAATGCGCGGCCGAAGGCGGTGGGCGGCGGAGTGCGTGCATATGTTACCGCCTCAGTTATAGCGGACCAGGAACGAAAAGATAAAACGAAGCTAGACGAGCGCCTAAAACTAAGACGTACGCGGCAATTTGCAGCTTCGGTATCGGTCCTGCTATTTCTAGCGAGTGGCTTGCTAGCTTTTTCCGTATACGAGTACACTGCGGCGGCTCGATCGAAGGACGAGGCAGAGGCGCGCTTTGATCTTGCGCTAAAGCTGGCAACAACTCTGGTTGGAAAGACCGGTGAACGTCGGAAGGACGGCGGTCTCAGGACTCGCGCCGCCCGCGAGCTGCTTGCCATTGCTGATGATGCACTCGGCGACCTGTCACGACTCAAGTCCGATCCGCAGGATAAGCAGGAAATCGCGAGTCGACAGGTGACGTTGWTGCTCACAGTCGCAGACTCCTATAGCGGAATCGATTCAAATAAGGAGTTGATGCACGCAAAAGCCGGTAAAGAACTTGCCCAGCAACTTGTCTACTCCCAACCCAGTAGCGAGGAGTGGAACCGACTCCTATACGCAAGCAGCTTCAGACTAGGAGACGCCCTGGATAGCCAGGGTCGACTCCAACTGGCCCATGCTGAATATCAGACCGCGCAAGACGTTGTAGACAGATTTTATCCACATCCGTCGGACGCCGTCGATTGGCCTATTCGTAAAGTGTTCATTCGCGGTAAGATTGGCGACAGCTATAAAAGGCAAGAGAACTTGGCTATGTCGCGCCAACACTATGATCTCGCGCTCTCGATCGCCGACAAACTAGTTAACGTGGATCCACCCCACAAGAGCGATCCACTAAAGAAGGAAGCTCGTCACCTTTGGTCGGCGTCGCTCAGTCGAATCGGAGATATTCTCGTGCTGCAGGCCGATTTCGAAGGCGCTTTTGAGCAGTACAAAAACGCGATGCAGATTTCCAAGCAACTGGCTGAGCTTGATCCTAGTCCAGTGCGCAAAGTCGCACTTGCAGTTTGCCATAGTCGATTAGGCACGGTGCTGGTCAAGCTCAAGCGATTAGGCGACGCACTAGCTCAGTTTGGAAAAGCGTTGGAAATCAAAATGCGTTTGGTCGAGGTCGATGAAACTAATGCTAGCTACTCCGACTATCTTGCTTCTAGTTATGCCGATCTTGGCGATGTTCGCAAGGAAAGCGACTTAAATGGAGCCCTTGAGGAATATAGCAGGGCGTTGGCCCTTCGTGAGCGCCTAGTGAGCATGGATCCCGATAATAAGGCTTGGCAGGACAAACTGGTCGCTCTGCGAAGTAGTCTCGACGATGTCTTCGTCGATCGATACCTCGAACAGGCCCGCGTCTTTCAAGTGAAGGGGAAACTTGATAAGGCAATCGAACAATATCGGCAGGCTCTTGCTCGTGCTGAAAGYTCATCGCAAGGGGGTTCGAAATCTGCGGCGGCGAAGGTTCAAAGTGTTCGCGTCGCTCTCGATACGGCGTTGACGATGCAGGAAAGATCGACGCAGCAGAACGAAGGTGCACAGGACTCGAAGGAGCTCGATCACCTGCCAACCACGATCATTTCACCCGATTGACCTCGACCCTATCTATTCGTGGCCCGGGAAAGTTAAAATACTCCATTCGCGATTGCACCTCCCGTGCTCTTGGAGCGCATTCTGCATTTGAGCTAGAAATGTAGTGAGGCAGGCCAATTGCCTCTCTAAGAGATCCGCGTAACCTTTCCGGATCTATTCCCGATCATGCTTCAATCCAGCAGTATGATAGAATCATAGAGACTCGTTTTTTGGCCTCGCGGTTGCTCTGTTTGCAACCTCCTTGGTTTGCGCGGTGGGCTGAGACACCGGTCGGAGCATCGGGCCAACCGATCCATTACGCGCGTGGGAACGTACGACCGCAGCGAGCAAGATCGCAAATCTTAGCCCGCGAGAGACGGAGAAGCTTTAGACCGTCGAGGGTGGCACTGTCGTCGGACCGGTCGTGCCGAGACCCTGCGTAGATAAGCAGAGGCGCAAGTGGGCGAACCGCACTACCTGCCCCGGTTCAAGACCATGGCTTCTCTGGTCCGACGTTTCCGAAGCCGTTACTCGCAACGGGAGGAACGCCGGCAAAGCATTTGCGTCCGACCGAAATCGCAACATTAGGCTAACGCTTTGAGATTCTAACCTGCGGTACAAGCGATCGAGGCAGGCTCAAGCTACTCGGTGGCTTGTTGGGGACTCTCGTAAGGCACGGCCCTCAGAATGCGGCGCCGCGTAGCAATGGTGCCCTTAATCTATTCCTCAGACCTACCCATTGTCGACGGCCTGGGCGCTGACAGGATCGGACAACGGCCCGTTTGTTACCTCATCCGCTACTTTGAAAGGAGAAACTGCCGCGCGCGACCAAAATAAGTTATTTGGCCGGTACAGTTGGGTGGGCTCGAACCACCGACCTCCTGTTCCACAGAGAAAATGCGTACTAAACCGATTCGGGAGGTACTAAGATTCGGAGAAATTTCGGTTCTCCCGGCGAACGCGTAGATTGATCGACGCGAGAATTTCTCTGGCGAGCAAACTCAAGAAAACGGCCGGATTGTCGACCTGTTTCCGCATCGAAGTACGAAATGACTTTGGCTGGCTGGCGGACCGAGAGGGATTCGAACAAACTTCACGGTACCATCTCAACCAGAACAGCACGGGGTCCTTGCTCGATAGCGCAACACCAGATTCGCGTCGTCACCGCTGGCGCCCTTAACGGCGACCGTCAGTTGCGGGGTCGATCGGCGGCTTAGTGAGGAAGCTGGCTGGCGGAGCACGCGCTCCAATCGTGTTGCGCTTTAGGCGGCTAAACCCCGCTCGCCGGGGCGGTCGCTTCCTTGCAAATCACGTAATACGCTAGTAATGCACGCCAGAGGCCGCTAAGTACTGGCACGCCCGGAACGATTCGAACGTCCGACCCTCAGATTCGTGAGGAAGGCTAATCGGCCATTTTCCTAACTTTTCAACTGACCGCCGCTGGCTTGATAACGTTCGCCTCGCCTTCGATGTAGCGTCCCCACATCTCCATTAGCTCGCGTCGTTTTTTCAACGCGGTCCCTCTCCGATATGCCAACTCCACTTCGTCGCCCACCTTGTGCGCTAGGGCCATCTCCGCGATTTCGCGCGGCACGTGGGTTTCGTCCCCGCACCAATCCCGGAAGCTGGACCGGCAACCGTGCGTCGTCATAGCCGGGTAGATTTTCTGTAGCGCGTGCAGAACGGCATTCATCCCCAGCGGCTTGCTGTGATCGCGGGACCATTGGCCGGCGAACACGTAGGCGTCCGGGTCTAAATCCTTCGGCATCACCGCGTGCAAGATCGCAATGGCGCGAGCGCACAACGGCACTTCGTGCGGCCTGCCCTCCGGGTGATCTTCAGTTTTCATCCGCTCCGCGGGGATGGTCCACAAGGCGTCCTTGAAATTAATTTCGCGCTTCCGCATGACCCGCGCCTCACCCGTCCGCACTGCCGTCAAGACAATGTATTCTGCGGCGAGGTTCACAGYCGTGTCCGCCGTCTTGTGCTTCGTACGGAGCACTTGCAGGATGCCGGGCACGTCGGCGTAAGGCGCGGCCTTGTGGTGCTTCTTTGACTTCTTTGCCTTCGGCAATAGCTCCTTCAGATTACCTCGCCACATCGCCGGATTCTCGCCGGACCGCAGTCCCTTAGCTTTGGCGGCTGAAAGCACGCGCTCAATCCTGCTACGCGTCTCGCGCGCGGTCCGGGGAATGGTGAGCCAAATCGGTGACAGCACCGCCAATACGTCGTTTGTGGTGATCTCAGGGAGTGGCTTCGGGCGGAGTTTCGCCGCGCGCACTTCGATGTCCCGTTTCCAATCGGCGTGAGTGGTGCGTCCCTTAAAGCCCGCCTTGATGGAGTCAAAGAAATCGTCCGCGAACTCGCCAAACGTACTTCCGACCATCGCCCCCGCCTTGCGCTCGGCCGCCGGATCAATGCCTTTGCGGAGCTGCGCACGAAGCTCCTCGGCGCGCTCCCGCGCGTCGGCGAGGCTTACGCCCCCCTTGTCGGCTGATCCAAGTCCAAGGTCATTCCCGCCGCTGCCCGGCCGACGATATCGAAATACCCATGACCTTCCGCTATTTGCGCCGATAAGCAGACATAGCCCGCCGCCGTCGCTGTGCCGTCCCGCTGCCTTGATCTTCTCGACTTCCTTCGCGGTGCCGAGCTTACGCAACTCACGCCTGGCCATGCTCTTACCAACAAACTTACCAACATCGGCGCCGGATTTGAGGCGTTTTTGTTGGGATGCGTTCGAACCATAGGGAACGTTGTATCAGATCCAAGTCATTGATACAAATGGCATAAACTTGCCAGAACCGGACTATCTTGAACTGATCTGAACCGCCTGAGCAGTTGGGGTGATGCCAGTCGCGCCTTACTTTTGTCTGCGGTTCACTTCGACTTCCCCGCCAGCCAATTCCGCCCCTCGCCATAGAGCTTCTCGACTTCAGTGCCGATCAGGCCCGGCATGTCGCGCTTGACCTTGTAGCCGATCAGCTCCTGCATGTAGGCGAGGTGGCGGTAGCCTTCGGGCAGTGCGGCGAGCGCTTTTTGGTCGAGTTGAAGCGTTGCGGCGGGATCGACCGGATCGATCCGGTCCTTCTCGTAGATCGGCTGGCGGCGGACGATGCCCCATTTGCCAATACCGGATTGGTCATGCCGCTTCTCCAGGAAATCGTAGAAGCGCCCGGTGCAGACGACGTCGCAGAGCACGTCATGCACCGGGGCACGCTGCGAGATCGTCATCTTGGTCTGCGCGATGGCGCGCTCGCCTGCGAGATCGATGCTGGTGCCGCCGAGGAAATGCAGGATGCGCACGCCCTTGGCAAACCCCTCCTGACTGACCCGCATGAAATCCCGCGCCGGTCCCTGAAACCAGGTGGCGGACATCCAGCCCTCGTCATGCCAGACCGTAGCAAAACGCTCCCAGTCACCGGCGTCGCGCCACACCGCCCAGTTCTCGACGAGGTCGCGGATGGCGAGGCGGTCGAGGAGTTGCTGGTCCATGATGAAAAATCCCCTGGCGGCTCGAGGTCGCGACTGATGTCATCGACCCGACGTATGAACGAGGCAATTTGGCCGCCGTCAAGCGGGCTTCCCAGCCCTTCGAATTGCCCACAGCCGCGCGAGCGCGATACGGGTAGGGAGCCTTGCAATCAACCTGACCGCGATTAGTATCCGCACCGATGCAGATGAAATTCCCCTTGTTGGCCGCGCTTCTCGGATTGTTGGCGGCGTTCCCCGCACATGCGCAGACTGAACCGCAGAGCGAGACCGTCAAAGCCTGGAAGGCGGGGCTGTCGGCACATATTGCAAGCAACAGGTTCTTTCCAGTTGGAGCACGGGGGCAGACCGGCAAGGCCAGAGTCACTTTCGTCATCGACCGGTCGGGCACGTTGATCTCGCGGGCGTTGGCTGAAAGCGCCGGCTCGCGGTCGCTCGACGATGCTGCGCTGGCGATCATCGCCCGCGCCGAACCGTTTCCGGCGCCACCTTCGGAGCTCAAGGAGGACTCGTTCCCTTTCACGGTGCAGATTGTCTTCAGCGGCCGTCAATTTCAGGTGCCGCCCTTAGGGGTCGTGCTGAGCAGGCCGGATCCCGCCTCCACGGATCCCGCCTCCACGGAGGCCGATCCCATGGCCGCCTGGCGCAAGACGGTCACCCAACACGTCTGGCGCCACAGGGCATTTCCTCCGGAGGCGATCGGTCAGAGGGGCGATACCGGCGTCACGTTCGTGGTCGATCGTTCAGGCAAATTGATCTCGAACGTGCTGGTAGAAAGCACAGGCTTCGCGCCGCTAGATGCCGCAACGCTCGCCATGGTCGAGCGATCCGTGCCATTCCCGAAACCGCCCGCTGAGGCGAAGGACGACCTGCAGAGAGTGACCGTCCTCATGAGCTTCGACGGAACGCGGCTAAACCCAGGGCCGTCGCCGGAACGAGAAAAATTGCTCAAATCCTGGATCGAGGACCAGGCCAGGCTGAATGCGAAGTCCCCTGGGCCAGACGATACCAAGCTGAATTCCATGCTTCGCAGCATCTGCCGCGGCTGCTGAAGCAGAACAGAACAACTCTCTGCCACATGCAAAAACGGCGCGCCTTGCGACGCGCCGTTTCCTTAGTCCGATAGAGGCTTGCTTACGCCGCCGGCGCCTTGGGCGCGCGGTTGCGCGAGTTCCGCTGGAAGAACAGCGCCTGGCTCGCCACCGCCGACACCATCGCGGGCTGGAACGGTTTTGAGATCAGGAACGCCGGCTCGGGGCGCTCGCCGGTCAGGAAGCGCTCCGGATAGGCGGTGATGAACACCACCGGCACCTCGAAGGTGCGGAGCAGCTCGTTGACGGCGTCCAGGCCCGACGAGCCGTCGGCAAGCTGGATGTCGGCGAGAATCAGGCCCGGCCGCTTGTTCTTGGCCAGCGCCACCGCATCGGCATGGGTGCGCGCGACACCAACGACATTGTGACCGAGATTCTTCACCAGACTCTCGAGGTCCATGGCGATGAAGGTCTCGTCCTCGATGATCAGCACGTCGGTCGCGATCTCGGCCGCCATCTCGCGTCCCGCGGCATCGGCAAGCCGCCGCGTCTCGGCGACGTCGGTGCCGAGGATGTAGCCGACTTCCTCTTCCGAGAATCCCTCGAGCGAGAGCAGCAGGAACGCCTGCCGCGGCAGCGGCGTGATGTTCGACAGCCGCCGCTCCGGCGGCATCGGCAAGGTCGTCACCTCGGCATCGTCGTTGACGGAGACCGAATTCCATATCTGGGTGAACAGCCGGAACAGGCCGGCGCGCGGACCATGGCTCTCGTCGAGCACGGACGGATCTCCGAGCATCGCTTCCAACATGGCTGCGACATAGGCGTCACCGGAGGCCTGGCTGCCCGTCAGGGCGCGCGCGTACCGGCGCAACAACGGCAAGTGTTCAGCAACAAGCTGCGAACGGGACATCCCCACTCCATTCATCTTCGGGCCAACCTTGACGAACCAGGCAACAAGCGGGGAGGCCCGGGTTCCCCTGCTGGGCTGTCTACGCCTCACGCCAAGAAAAGTTCCGCTTATCTGGGAACTTTTTGTCGAACCTGGAATTGTGCCTATTCAGGGAACGGCTCCCGGTTGAGAGAACTTCTCGATTTTACAGTTACTTAACTCGGGGAAACGTGGAACAGGTCATGAAAGATCTCAAGTCTCAAGCCAGCAAAAGCACGACCCCCGGCAAGGGAGGCCTCACTCCGGAGATTCAGTCCCGGATCGGCCACCAGCTGCGCGCCATGTACGACGACGTGGTGCGGCAGGGGGTTCCGGACCGGTTCGCGGAACTGATCAAGAAGCTTGATGCGCCCGGAGGCGCACCCCAAGTGGAACCTGACAGGGGCTCCAACGACAACAATGGGAGGGATTAATGCCTCTCACGGACTCCCTTCGTGACGACATCCTCGCGGCCGTGCCAAGTCTGCGCGCGTTCGCGATCTCGCTGAGCGGCAATGCCGACCGCGCCGACGATCTGGTGCAGGAAACGCTTCTGCGTGCGCTCGCCAACATCGACTCGTTCCAGCCCGGCTCAAACCTGCCGGCGTGGCTGTTCACGATCCTTCGCAACCTGTTCCGCTCCGACTATCGCAAGCGGCGGCGGGAGGTGGAGGATGCCGAGGGCAACTATGCCAAGACGCTGAAGACGCAGCCGTCGCAGAACGCGCATCTCGAGTTCGAGGAGTTCCGCGGCGCGCTCGAAAAGCTTCCGCAGGACCAGCGCGAGGCCTTGATCCTCGTCGGCGCCTCCGGCTTCTCCTATGAGGACGCAGCTTCGATCTGCGGCTGTGCAGTCGGCACGATCAAGAGCCGCGTCAATCGCGCGCGCTCAAAGCTCGCTGCGCTGCTTTATGTCGATGGCGCCGAGGACTTCGGGCCCGACGAGACCGTGCGCGCCGTGATCGGCGGCAGCGGCGGATAACGGCCGCGTCAACCGGACCGAGACGAATGTGAAGGCGGCCGTTTCTGCGGCCGCCTTTGCGCGTGCGTGAAAACCGGACGGCGCGCGTGAGACGGGATCATTCGTCCGCGAACGTGGCGGTGTCGGCGACGCTCGCGCGCGAGGTGCGGTAGCTGTTGACCTTGTCGGCGTCGTCGGCATAGCCGAACGAGATGCCGCAGACGACGCGGCGGTCGTCGGGCAGATTGAAGTGGCGGCGGATCAGGCCGGAGTGGCGCGCCAGTGCCGCCTGCGGAATGGTGCCGAGCCCGAGCGCCTGCGCGGCCAGCATGAAATTCGAGACATAGGCGCCGCAATCGATCGCACCGTAGATGCCGAGCGGCTCGTTGGTGTGGATGATCGCGACATGGGGCGCGCCGAAGAAATTGTAATTCTCCAGCGCCTGTTTTGCATAAGCCATCTTGTCGCCGCGGGCGATGCCGAGCGTGTTGTAGAGCTGAAAGCCGCTCTCGCGGCGGCGTTCGAGATAGACGCCCGCATATTCGCGAGGTGGCGTGAAGTCGTAATCGTCACCCAATCCGCCTGATGCTTCCTGGTAGATCGCCTGGCGGAAGCGCTCCTTGGCCGCGCCACTGGCGATGATGACCTGCCAGGGCTGGCTGTTGCACCAGGACGCGGTGCGCTGCGCGGTGGCGAGCACATGCTCGATGGTCGCGCGGTCGACCTCCTTGGCCAAGAAGGCGCGGACGGAGTAGCGCTCGTTGAGGAGCTCTTCGAGCACGCCGATGCGGTCTTGGGTCTGGCTCACTTTTGCATCCATGAATTAGCTCGCGCTCCTCGTAGGGTGGGCAAAGGCGCGATAGCGCCGTGCCCACCGACAGACTTGCCCCGGCGCATCTGCATATGGTGGGCACGCTTCGCTTTGCCCACCCTACGCGATACAGCGAGAGGCTGGATCACCGACCCTTGGTCGGGATCTTGTTATACGGCACGTCCTTGTCGACGCGAATGTCGCCCGGCAATCCCAGCACGCGCTCGGCAATGATGTTGCGCAAGATCTCGTCGGTGCCGCCGGCGATGCGCATCGAGGGTGAGGACAGCAGCATCTGCTGGAACTGGCCCTGCACCGTCTCCTCGTCGGCGCCGGTGAGAACACCAGCCGCGCCCTGAAGATCCATGGCGTAGGTCGCGATGTCCTGGAGCATCATGCCCGAGACGAGCTTGCCGATCGAATTCTCCGGCCCCGGGCGATCGCCCTTCGAGAGCGCCGAGATCGCGCGGTAGCTGGTGTATTTCAGCCCGCTCGACTTCACCGCCCAGCTCGCGAGTTTCGAGCGCACGGCGGGATCGTCGATGGCGAGCCCGTCCTCCAGCATCAGATTGGAGCAGAACTCGAACATTTCAGGGACGCCGGTCGCAAGCCGCGAGCCGATCGACATCCGCTCGTTCATCAGCGTCGTCAGCGACACGCTCCAGCCCTCGCCGACGGCGCCGAGGCGCTGGCTGTCGGGGATCACCACATCGGTGAAATAGACCTCGTTGAACTCCTGCATGCCGTTGGCCTGCTTGATCGGGCGGACCTCGACGCCCGGGCTCTTCATGTCCAGGAAGAACATGGTGAGGCCCTTGTGCTTGGGCACATTCGGATCGGTCCGCGCGATCAACAGACCGAAGTCGGAATAATGCGCGCCCGAGGTCCAGATCTTCTGGCCGTTGACGACCCAATTGTCGCCCTTCTTCTCCGCGCGGGTGCGCAGCCCCGCGACGTCGGAGCCGGCGGACGGCTCGGAGAACAGCTGGCACCAGATCTCCTCGCCGGAGGCGAGCTTCGGCAGATGGCGGCGCTTGGCGTCCTCGCTGCCGAAAGCCATCACGGTCGGGCCGCACATGCCCTCGCCGATCTGGAACGGTTGCGTCAGCTTGCCGTAGACGCCCTCCTCCTGCTGCCAGATCACCTTCTCGATCGGCGTGGCGTCGCGGCCGCCATATTCCTTTGGCCAGTGCAGGCAGGCCCAATTGCCCTCGAACTTCTTCTTCTGCCAGGCCTTGCCGACATCGACGATGTCATGATTGGCCAGCCGGATGCGGCCGAGCGAGGAATTTGACAGCTCGGTATGCAATTCCTTGGGCGCATTGGCCTCGACCCATTTGCGCGCGGTCTCGCGGAAAGCGGCTTCCTGCGGGGTGTCGTCGAAATTCATGGCGAACCTCTCAATTCTTGCTCGGTGCGTAGGGTGGGCAAAGCGAAGCGTGCCCACCACCTTCCCTCGTTCTCGACAGAATTGGTGGGCACGGCGCTACGCGCCTTTGCCCACCCTACGATTCTAACCTCTTCCCTTCGTCGGGATCTTGTTGAACGGCACGTCCTTGTCGACACGGATATCGCCGGGCAGGCCCAGCACCCGCTCGGCGATGATGTTGCGCATGATCTCGTCGGTGCCGCCTTCGACGCGCGTGCCCGGCGCGCGCAAGAGCATCGCCTGGAAACGGCCGACGAGTTCAGCATCCTCGCCGCTGATCACGCCGCTCGCACCCTGCAGGTCCAGCGCGTAGGTCGCGACGTCCTGGATCATCGAGCCTGCGACCAGCTTGCCGATCGAGTTCTCCGGCCCCGGCCGCTCGCCCTTCGACAGCGCCGAGATCGCGCGCATGCTGGTGTACTTCAGCCCGCTCGCCTTCGCCGCCCAGTTCGCAAGCTTCGAGCGCACTGCGCGGTCCTCGATCGCCGGGCCATCGTCGAGCATCAGGCTGGAGCAATATTCGAACAGCTCCGGGAAACCGGTCGAGACGGCCGCGCCGATCGCGCTGCGCTCGTTCATCAGCGTGGTCAGCGAGACGTTCCAGCCGTCACCGACCTCGCCGAGACGCTGATGATCGGGAATGCGGACGTTTGTGAAATAGACCTCGTTGAAGTCGGATGCGCCGCTCGCCTGCTTGATCGGCCGCACCTCGACGCCCGGGCTCTTCATGTCCAGGAAGAACATGGTGAGACCCTTGTGCTTGGGCACGGTCGGGTCGGTGCGCGTGAGCAGGATGCCGTAGTCGGAATAATGCGCCCCCGAGGTCCAGATCTTCTGGCCGTTGATCACCCAGTCGTCGCCGTCCTTTTCCGCGCGCGTGCGCAGGCCCGCGACGTCGGAGCCGCCGGCAGGCTCGGAGAACAGCTGGCACCAGACCTTTTCGCCGGAGGCGAGCGGCGGCAGATAGGTGCGCTTATGCTCCTCGCGCGCGAACGCCATCATGGTCGGCCCGCACATGCCATGGCCGATGATGAACATGCGGGACAGCTGGCCGAACGGCCCCTCTTCCTGTTGCCAGATCACGCGCTCGATCGGCGACGAGCCGCGCCCGCCATACTCCTTCGGCCAGTGCAGGCAGGCCCAGCCGGCATCGGCCTTCTTCTTCTGCCAGGCCTTGGCGACCTCGAGAATATTGGCGTTCTTGAGCTGGGTGCGGCCGAGCGAGGATTTGCGCAGCTCTTCCTCGTACTGCCTGGGCGCGTTCGCGCCGATCCAGGCGCGGGCGGTGGCGCGGAATTCGGCTTCCTGCGGGGTGTCGTCGAAATTCATGGTCTCTCATCCTTCGCCGGCGTCGTAGGATGGGTAGAGCGAAGCGAAACCCATCTGTCAGACCACCCGCGTCATGATGGGTTTCGCTACGCTCTACCCATCCTACAAATCACCTGTCGTTACGCCGCGTTCTTCTTGCGCATGCGGTCGATCAACTGGTCTTCCCAATAGGACAGGCTGCCGAGCCCGAGCGCCATGGCGTTGGCGCGGCGGTAGTACATGTGACAGTCGAACTCCCAGGTGAAGCCCATGCCGCCGTGAACCTGGATGTTGTTCTTGGCGCAATGCTGGAACGCCTGCGTCGCGCTGATGCGCGCGGCGGCTGCGGCTTCCGGCAGCTCAGCCGCGTTGGTCGAGAGCGCCCAGGCGCCGTAATAGCTGTTGGAGCGCGCCAGCGTCGCAGACACATACATGTCCGCGAGCATATGCTTGACCGCCTGGAACGAGCCGATCTGGCGGCCAAAGGCGATGCGGTCGAGCGCGTAGTCGCGGCCCATCTCCAGCGCGCGGTCGGAGCCACCGACCTGCTCGAAGGCGCACAGCACCGCGGCGCGGTCGAGCACTTGGGTCAAAATGCTCCAGCCTTCGCCGGCAGCTCCCAGCGGCTCGGCCTTGCAGTCTTTGAAGGTGATCTCGGCCTGCCCGCGGGTCGGATCGAGATTGGTGAGGCTTTTCACCTCGACGCCACCGGCCTTGAGGTCGACGAGGAACAGCGAGATGTCGCCGTCGCGACCGCTCGATCCCGCGCGTGCGGCAACCACGGCGAAATCGGCGATCGCACCATCAGCGACCGGCTTCTTGACGCCGTTGAGCACGCCATTCGCAGAGGTGAGCTTGACGTTCTTCGGCGACGGATTGCCCTTGCCCTCGAACAGCGCCAGCGTGCCGATCGCGTCCCCCGAAGCGATGGCCGGCAACCATTTCTTCTTCTGCGCGTCGCTGCCGGCGATCAACAGCGCTTCAGCGGCGAGGTACACGGTCGAGGAGAACGGCACCGGCGCGTTGGCACGGCCCATTTCCTCGGCGATCACRCAAAGCTCGAGATGGCCCGCGCCAGCGCCGCCAAACTCCTCGGGGATCGCGACGCCGAGAAAGCCCATCTCGGCGAGGCCTTTCCAGAGGTCCTTGTCGTAGGGCGCCTTGCCGTCGAGCACGACGCGCACCGCCTTCGGCGAGCATTCTTCGGTGAGGAATTTGCGCGCCTGGTCGCGGAGCTGTTTCTGGTCGTCGGAGAAATCGAAGTTCATGGCGGGCTACCCTTATTTATTCGTTGTCATTTATTTGCGCCGTCATTCCGGGGCGCGCGGAGCGCGAGCCCGGAATCCATATCCACCAGCCGGGGTTATGGATTCCGGGCCCGGCCCTTCGGGCCATCCCGGAATGACGAGTTGAGAGAGTTGCGCATTCATCGCAGCACGATCACATCCTGATCAGGCTTATCCGCATAGAGCCGCTCCACCAGCGCCGCGCGGCGTTCCAGGCCGGCACGCTGGTTGATGTAGCCCTTGTCGGTGAGCTCATTGCCGTCGATGGAGGGCGGCTCGGCCATCAGCATTGCGCGCGCGATAGCGCGGCTGCTGGCGCCGCCACATTCCGTGTTGTGTGCTTCGAGGCCACGTCTGAAGCAGGCGATCACCTCGGGATGTTTTACAGCATCCTCGAAGCTCAAATCGGGATTGCCGACGAGCTGGCGACAGGCGTGCAGGTTCGGCCATGCCAGCAGACCGATCGAGCATTGATCCTGCCCGGCAACCAGCGCGTCATGCACAACGGGCGTCGCCGCGGCGATCGCGTCAGTGCGGAGCGATCCGACATGGACGAAGGTGCCGGTGGTGAGCTTGAAGTCCTCTACGACGCGGCCGGCGAAGATGATGCCCTTCACCGGATCGGCATCGTCGACGAAGATGCCGGCATCGCCGATACAGTAAAAGCCTTCCTCGTCGAACATCTTTTTGGTGAGATCAGGCTGGCCAAAATAGCCGGGCGTGACGTTGACGCCGCGCAGGCGCAATTCGTATTTCGGGCCGCACGGCACCATCTTCAATTCGACGCCGGGGAACGGCAGGCCGATCAGGCCGACGCGCTCGGTGTCCCAATAGGTGCCGGTCGAGGTCGGCGCCGTCTCGGTCGAGCCCCAGCCAGTGTAGAACACGATGCGCTCGCCGGTCGTCTTCACCGCGAGCGCCTGCATGCGCTCATAGAGATCGTCGGGCAGCCGCGCGCCGCCATAGGCCATGATCGACAGGTTCTTGAAAAACGAGCGGCACAGCGCATCGTCCTTCTCCATGGCGGCCGCGAGCGCGGCATAGCCGGCCGGCACGTTGGCGTAATAGGTCGGCGAGATCTCGCGCAGATTCCGCAGCGTCTCCTCGAACTGGCCCGGCATCGGCCGGCCGTCATCGATATAGAGCGTGCCACCGTCGACCAGCACCGGGTGAAACGCCGCATTGCCGCCCATGGTGTGGTTCCATGGCATCCAGTCCAGCATGGTCGAGATCGGACCGCCGGGATCGCGCGGCCGCACCTGCATCATCATCGCCGCATTGGCGCACATCATCTCCTGCGTGTTGATGACCGCCTTGGGCATGCCGGTCGAACCGGAGGTGAACAACAGCTTGCCGACGGTCTGCGGCGTGATCTTCGCGATCGACGCTTCGACATCGGCGGTCACGGACGTTGCCGCGAGCTCGGCAAAGCTGACGCTCGTGATGCCGTCGCAGGGACGCACGACGTGAACGACGGTGACGCCGGTGAGATCGAGTGCGTTCAGCGCCTTCTCGAAGGTCGGGCCGTCCTGAACCATCACCACGGCCGGCTTGATCAGGTCGAACAGATATTTCAGCTTGACGTGATCATGGCTCATCAAGGAGTAGGCCGGCGACACCGGAGCCGCCGGCGAGCGCGCCTGCATCGCGGCCTGCGTCATCAGCGCGTGCTCGATCGAATTGCCGGAGAGAATCGTGACCGGGCGTCCGTCGAGCTTGAGATTGAGCAACGTCTGCGTCAGCGCATCCACGGTATGCTTGGCTTCGCCATAGGAGACCTTGCGCCATTCGCGGTTCGCTCCGCCGCGCTGCGCGAGCCAGATGCGCTCAGGCGCTTGCCTGGCCCATTTCGCCAGCGAGGCCGGAAGATGCGTCTCGTAGGCTTGCAGCGGAATGCGCGACTTCAGCACCACCGTGCCGTCGTCGCGGCGCTCGACGTCGATGTCGCGCGCGAGCCACTCGACCTTGCGAAAGGCGGGCTTCGTCATTACGGCCGCCGCACTTCCACTCATTTTGCGTCTCCCGAAATTATCGTCCTTTGCGGATCGTTCTCGTTTCAGCGCCTGATATAGACAGGCTTTCGCTTCTCAAGGAAGGCCCTGATGCCTTCCGAAAATTCCTCGGAGCGACTGCACAGGACCTGGTTGCGGTCCTCTATCGCGATAACGGTTTCCAGCGATCCCGCATCGACGCTCATGTTGAGACATTCTTTTGACAGGCGCAGCCCCACGGGTGAGGCCGTCATCATCGCATCGACGTAAGGTTCAGCGGCTTCGTCGAGCTTGTCTTCGTCGACGACTTCCGAGACGAGCCCGACCGCGAGCGCACGCTCGGCGCCGATGAAGCGTCCGGTCAGGATCAACTCGGATGCGACTGAGACGCCGACGAGCCGCGGCAGAAAGTAGCTGGTGCCGATATCGCAGCCGCCAAGGCCGAGCTTGATGAAGGCACAGTTCATGCGCGCCGACTTCGTCGCGATGCGGATGTCGGAGGCAAGCGCCAGCGCGAACCCGCCGCCGGCCGCCGCGCCCTGCACCAGAGCGATGATCGGCTGCGGACAACGCCGCATCAGCATCACGATGTCGGCGATGCGGCGCTGCGAGTCGAGCGACTCGGTGACGCCGGGCGGCTCCTGCTGCCCGGCGCGGCGGGCCATCGCCGCCTTGAGGTCGAGGCCGGCGCAAAAAATCTTGCCGGCGCCCTTGAGCACAACGACGCGCGTGTCGCGGTTGCGCTGAAGGCCCTGGAAGTAAACGTTGAGCGCATCGATCAGCGCAGGATCGAGCGCGTTGAGGCTTTCAGGACGATTGAGCGTCACCGTGTCGACGCCGTCGTTGTGCTCGATCAGCAGCGGTTGGGACATGGGGCGCTCCTGCATCCGCTCTTCGAGTGGCGGTTATTGCGCCCTCTCCCCTTGTGGGAGAGGGCATGTACGTCGCTGACCAAGAACTCGCTTGGGTGAGGGGTCTGTCTCCGCGGATAGAGACCCCTCATCCGGCGCCATAGCCGATGCGAAGCATCGGCGTCCTTTTAAGGACGGCGGCCAAAGGCCGCCTATGCCACCTTCTCCCACAAGGGGAGAAGGAAGAGCGCATCTACTACCGCGGCGCCATGCGGATGGCGCCGTCGAGACGGATGGTCTCGCCGTTGAGCATCGCATTCTCGACGATGTGCACCGCGAGCGAGCCGTATTCCTTGGCATCGCCGAGGCGCGAGGGATGCGGCACCTGGGCGCCGAGGCTCTTGCGGGCCTCCTCGTTCAGGCCCATCAGCAACGGCGTGAAGAACAGGCCGGGCGCGATGGTGTTGACGCGGATCTTCTGGCTGGCGAAGTCGCGCGCGGCCGGCAGCGTCAGGCCGACGACACCGCCCTTCGAAGCCGAATAGGCGATCTGGCCGATCTGGCCTTCATAGGCGGCCACCGAAGCCGTGTTGATGATGACGCCGCGCTCTTCGCCGACCGGCTCGATCGTGACGAGGCGCTCGGCGAACAGACGCAGGCAATTGAAGGTGCCGATCAGATTGACGTTRATGATGCGCGCGAACTTTTCGAGCGGATAGACGCCGTCGCGGCCGACGATGCGCTGGGAGCCGCCGATGCCGGCGCAGTTCATCAGCACGCGCGCGACGCCGTGCGCGGCTTCCGCCTTCGCGATCGCGGCCTTGATCTGCTCTTCGCTGGTGACGTCGGCATGGAGCGCGACGCCCTTCACTTCGGCAGCGACCTTCTCGGCGTTGTCCTTGTTCTGATCGATCACACCAATCTTGGCGCCCTTGGCGGCCATGGCGCGCGCGGTCGCTTCACCAAGACCCGAACCACCACCGGTGATGAGAACGGCTACGTCTTTCAATTCCATGACAGGCTACCTTTCCTTGGGCGTTTCTTCTCTAGACTTGTACGTCTCGGCCGGATTATCCGGCCGCGGCAGCTTCCTCGGCTTGCGTGAGGATGCCACCGCAGATCAGCGTTTCCATGTGCTTGATGTATTGCCGGCAGACGTCATCGGTGACCGGACCGACGCCGATCGCGCGAGACATCGCGTGCCGGCCAAAGAACAGGTGATCGCAGGCGCCGATCAGGCTGGTGTAGAACAGCACCGGATCGGTGGCGCGGAACTCGCCGCGGCTGACGCCCTCAGTGAGCAGGCGCCGGTGGAAGTCCAGCAGCGGCGCGACGAAGAATTTTGRGACTTCGTCGGCAGAGCCGGCATTGGTCTCATGCAGCAGATAATGAATCAGCCGGTTCATGTAGGGGAACCGGTAATAGGCGCGGATGATGCCAGCGATATGCAGCTTCAGCTTCGCCGTCGATGTGATCGGTTGCGCCAGCAGATATTCCAGATTGGACATCTCGGTCGCGGCATCGCGCGCGAGCAGCGCCAGCAAGAGGCCGTCCTTGTTGCCGAAATGATATTTGACCAGCGCGGCATTGGCGCCCGACTTCTGGGCGATGTCGGACAGCGAGATCTCGATCGACGAGCGTTCGATCATCAGGTCGCTCGCGGCCACGAGCAATTTCTCTGCCGTGGAATTCTTTCCGCTCGGGAGCCTGTTCGGTACGCTGGTAGTCACGGAGTTCCCTGTTCTCGCCGCTTGAAGCGGCCGCAGATAAGCCGAAGCAGCGCCTCATCACAAGAGTTAATTGATCGATTGACTAAACGATATCACGCCCATTAAATCCGCGCCGACAATCCAACTCGATAGAGAACAATCCAGGGAGAGACCGACATGGCCGAGGCTTACATCGTCGCCGCTGCGCGTACCGCGGGCGGGCGCAAGGGGGGCCGCCTCGCCGGCTGGCATCCGGCCGATCTCGCCGCAAAAGTGCTGGACGAACTGGTCGATCGCACCAAGATCGATCCCGCCCTGGTCGAGGACGTGATCATGGGCTGCGTGATGCAGGTCGGTGAGCAGTCCAACAACGTCGCGCGCAACGCGATCATGGCCTCGAAGCTGCCGGAGAGCGTTCCGGGCACCTCGATCGACCGGCAGTGCGGCTCCTCGCAGCAGGCGCTGCACTTCGCCGCGCAAGCCGTGATGTCCGGCACGATGGACGTGGTGATCGCCGCCGGCRTGGAATCGATGACGCGCGTGCCGATGGGCCTGTCCTCGCAGCTTCCGGCCAAGAACGGCTTTGGCAATTACAAGAGCCCGGGCATCGAGCACAAATATCCGAACATCGTGTTCAGCCAGTTCACCGGCGCGGAGATGATGGCCGAGAAGTACGGCCTGTCGAAGAATGATCTCGACGAATACTCCTACAACAGCCATCAGCGCGCGATCGCAGCGACGCAAGCCGGCCACTTCAAGAAGGAGATCGTGCCGCTCGAGATCACCCGCGCCGACGGCAGCAAGGACACCCATCACATCGACGAAGGCATCCGCTTCGACGCCACGCTCGACGGCATCAAGGGCRTCAAGCTGATTGCCGAGAACGGCAAGCTGACGGCGGCGAGCGCCAGCCAGATCTGCGACGGCGCCTCCGGTGTCATGGTGGTGAACGAGCGCGGCCTCAAGCAGCTCGGACTCACACCGCTGGCGCGCATCCATCACATGACCATGACCGGCGGCGATCCCGTCATCATGCTCGATGCTCCGCTGCACGCCACCAAGCGCGCGCTGGAGAAGGCCGGCATGACGATCGACGACATCGACCTGTTCGAGGTCAACGAGGCCTTCGCCTCGGTGCCGACCGGCTGGCTCAAGACCACCGGCGCCGATCCAGCCCGCCTCAACGTCAATGGCGGCGCCATCGCGCTCGGTCATCCGCTCGGCGGCTCCGGCACCAAGTTGATGACCACACTGGTCCACGCCCTGCACCAGCGCGGCAAGCGCTATGGCCTGCAGACTATGTGCGAAGGCGGCGGCATGGCGAATGTAACGATCGTGGAGCGGCTGTAAGCTGCTGCTGCCACACTAACGGTGTCGTCCCGGCGAAAGCCGGGACCCATACCGCGAAATCTATCGATTGTGGTTGGTCGCAGTACCGAACGACAATCCTCTGCCAAACGACGCCCTGTGGTTATGGGTCCCGGCTTTCGCCGGGACGACATCTCGTGTGCCTTGGGACCTACGCTTATGACCCATCCGTCCGTCTACGCCAAAACCACGCCCGACAAGATCGCCTACCAGATGGCCGGGACCGGCAGGGCGATCACCTATCGCGAGCTCGACGAGCTCTCGAACCAGGGCGCAAACCTGTTCCGCTCGCTCGGCCTGAAGGCCGGCGACCACATCGCGCTCTTGATGGAAAACCGTCTCGCGTTCATGGAGATCTGCTGGGCCGCGCAACGCAGCGGGCTCTATTACACCGCCATCAGCCGCTATCTGAAGCAGGACGAGATCGACTACATCATCGGCGATTGCGGCGCCAAGGTCGTGATCACCACGCCGAAATGCGCCGACCAGATCAGGGCCCTGATCAAGGGGACCGCAGGCGAGCCGATCTTCTACATGGTCGACGAACCCCAGCCCGGCTTCCGCTCCTACGACAAGGAAGCGTCGGCACAGCCGACAACGCCGATTGCGGACGAGGTCGCCGGCTACGACATGCTGTATTCGTCCGGCACCACCGGCCGACCGAAGGGCATCAAGAGGGCCTTCGAAGGCAACAAGATCGACGTGCCGAACGCCTTCCTGCGCGTCCTCTGCGCCGACATGTGTGGCATGAATGCGGAGAGCACCTATCTCTCGCCGGCGCCGCTCTATCACGCGGCTCCGCTGCGCTTCAACATGATGGCGATCGTGCTGGGCGGCACCTCCATCATCATGGAGCATTTTGACGCCGAGGATTTTCTCAAGCTCGTCGAGAAGTACAAGGTCACGCAGTCACAGCTTGTACCGACCATGTTCGTGCGCATGCTGAAGCTGCCGGACGAGGTTCGCGGCAAGTACAACGTCTCCACGCTGAAGGGCGCGATCCACGCCGCTGCCCCCTGCCCTGTCGACGTCAAGGCAAAAATGATCGAATGGTGGGGACCGATCCTGATCGAGTATTACGCCGGCTCGGAAGGCAACGGCGTCACCGTCTGCAATTCGCAGCAATGGCTGGAGCATCGCGGCAGCGTCGGCCGCGCCGTGGTCGGCAAGATCAAGATCCTGGACGAGAACGACGAGGAGCAGCCGGTGGGCGAGATCGGCACGGTCTATTTCGCCGATGCGCCTGTTTTCACCTATCACAACGATCCAGAGAAAACGAAGAAGGCCTACAACGCCAAGGGTTGGTCGACGCTTGGCGACGTCGGCTACCTCGACAAGGACGGTTTTCTGTTCCTCACCGACCGCAAGTCCTACATGATCATCTCCGGCGGGGTGAACATCTACCCGCAGGAGACCGAGGACGTGCTCATCACTCACCCTGATATCGCCGACGTCGCCGTGTTCGGCGTGCCGAACGAGGAGATGGGCGAAGAGGTGAAGGCGGTGGTGCAGCCACACGACATGAGCCGCGCCGGCAAGGCGCTCGAAGCCGACCTGATCGCCTACTGCAAGACACGTCTCTCGGCGATCAAATGCCCGCGCTCGATCGATTTCGAAGCCGAGCTGCCGCGCACGCCGACGGGCAAGCTGGTGAAGCGGCATCTGCGCGACCGGTATTGGCCGAAGACGACGGCAAAGATTTAGCCACTTGCTTACCCTCCCCTGGAGGGGGAGGGTCGGCGCGAAGCGACGGGGTGGGGTGATCTCTCCACTCGGGCACTGTTCCACTCGGAGAGACTGTCACCCCGCCCCGCTGCGCATTCCGCTTCGCTGCATGCGCATCGACCCTCCCCCTCCAGGGGAGGGTGAAGCGGAGATTAATCAAACAAACTCGGCGTGTGGTTCACCAGCGCGCCTTCGATCTCGAGCATCTTCAGCTTCGTCACCACGCCGCCATTGGCCGAGAAGCCGCCGGGCTTGTTGCCGGCGGCCAGCACGCGATGGCAGGGCACGACGATCGGGCACGGGTTGCGGCCGAGCGCCTGACCGACATCGCGCGACAGCTGGACGCCGCCGAGCTGCTTGGCGATGTCGCCATAGGTGATGGTCTTGCCGGGCGGGATGGCGCGGGCGATCTCGTAGACGCCGCGGTTGAAGTCGGGCACGCCGTCGAGATCGAGCGGGATGTCGGTGAGATCGTCCGGCTCGCCCGCGAGCAATTTTGTGATGCGGTCGATCGCCTCTCGCACCTCGGCGGTCGGCTCTGCCTCGGTGGCGTCGGCATGGCGCTGGCTGATGCGGGTGCGGATCTTCTCCTCGCCGCCCATGGGCAGTTGCGTGCCGTTGATACCACGCGGGCCCCAGGCGATGGCACAGAGGCCGATCCTGGTGTCGAACAGGGCAAAATGCTGGTCGGTCATGACTTGGTTCCTGGCTTGCGCCCTCGTCGCATGCCCCCATTGTGATCCATGCCTAAATCTAGGCTTGGAAATAGTTGCGATCCACCCGGTTTCCGGGAATCTTGCACAGGAGTTCCTGCCCCCTCCCGCGAGCCCCGAATGCAAAGCCTCCACGTCAACGGATACGACATGCCCTATCTCGACGTGGGCGAAGACAGGAGCCGGCCGCCGCTGGTCTGTGTACATGGCTCGCTCAATGACTTCCGCGTCTGGGGCTGCGTGCTCGGACCGCTGACGCAGCGGCATCGGGTGATCGCCGTCAGCTTGCGGCACTTCTTCCCGGACCGCTGGGATGGCGTCGGCGACACCTATTCGATCGCCCAGCATGTCCAGGACGTCATCGCCTTCATCGAGAAGCTCGACGTCGGCCCGGTCGATCTGATGGGCCATTCCCGCGGCGGGCACATCTGCTTCCGCGTGGCACAGGCGCGCCCCGACCTGTTGCGGCGGCTGATCCTGGCCGAACCCGGCGGCGAGCTCGATGCGAGCCTCGATCCCGATTACGTCGGCGGCCCCTCGCCGCTGTTGGCGCGGTTCACGGCCTCGGCCGAGAAGATCGCGGCCGGCGATGTCGACGGCGGCCTTGCCGTCTTCGTGGACACGCTGGAGGGCGCCGGCACCTGGCCGCGGCTGCCGGCGATGGTGAAGCAGAATCTGCGCGACAACGCCTATACCCTGATCGGGCAGGTCCGCGACAACCGTCCGCCCTTCTTGAAGGCGGATGCGGAATCGATCAGGATGCCGACGCTGTTCATCCTGGGTGCGCGGACCAAAGGCCTGCTGCCAAAGGTGCTGCATGCGCTGGCCGCGCACGTACCCTATTCCAAGACGGCGATCATCCCGAACGCGACCCATCCGATGTTCGAGCAGGCGCCGCAAAAATACACCGAACTGGTTCTGGATTTCCTGGCGAGCTGATCATGCAGAGCTTTCGCGTCAACGGTTACGACATGGCCTATCTCGAAGTCGGCGACGGCCCGCCGCTGGTCTGCGTCCATGGCACGTTAGGTGATTTCCGCACCTGGTATTCAGTGCTCGGCCCGCTGTCGAAGTCCCATCGCGTCATCTCGGTCAGCCTGCGGCACTTCTTTCCCGAGCATTGGGACGCCGTCGGCGACGATTACAAGATGGCGCAGCACGTCGCGGACACGATCGCCTTCATCGAGCAGGTCAGACCCGGCCCGGTCGACCTGATGGGCCATTCGCGCGGCGGCCACATCGCGTTTCGCGTCGCGCAAGCGCGGCCTGACCTGCTGCGCAAGCTGGTGCTGGCCGAGCCGGGCGGCGATCTCGACGCCAGCCTGCCGGTGCCGGAAGGCACGCCCGCGCATCCGCCGCTCGCCGCGAAGACGGTGCGCTCGGTCGAGATGATCCGTGCCGGCGACATCGACGGCGCGCTGCAGAATTTCTACGAGGGCATCGAAGGCGACGGCTCGTGGCGGCGCGTGCCGGCGGCGGCGAAGCAACAGCTGCGCGACAACACGCTCACCTTCCTCGGCCAGATCAACGAGCAGCGCCGGTCCTACACGCTCGCGGATGCGCAGGCGATCAGGACACCGACGCTGCTGATCGGCGGCGGTGCGACCACCGGCAGCCTGTCGGTAATGTGGCGCGTGCTGGCCGAGCACATCGCGGGCAGCAAGACGGCGGTGATCGAGAATGCCGGCCACTGGATGTTCGAGCAGGCGCCGCTTGAGTTCGGCGAGGTCGTAAACAGGTTTCTGGCGGAGTAGCTTCTTCGCCTCTCCCCGCGTGCGGGGAGAGGAAAAAGAGCCTCACACCTTCCAGACACCCACCGGCATCTTGATCGTCGCATTCAGCCGGTTCCAGACGTTGATGGTCGCGATCGAGAGGATCAGGGTTGCGAGCTCGCGCTCGTCAAAATGCTTGGCGGCCTCGTTCCAGATCGCATCCGGCACCGGGTCCTCGCGATCGGCAAGGCGCGTGACGGCTTCGGTCAGCGCCAGCGCGGCGCGTTCGGCGTCGCTGAAATAGGGCGCGTCGCGCCAGGCCGAGACGGCGAACAAGCGCTCGTCGGTCTCGCCAGCCCTGCGGGCGATCTTCGGATGCATGTCGACACAGACACTGCAGCCGTTGATCTGGCTGGCGCGCAGGTGCACCAGTTCCAGGAGCTTTTCCGGCAGCCCCTGCTTGGTCAAATTGCCGAGGGATTGAAGGTGGTTCATGGCTTCAGGCAGGACCATGACGGGGTGGTTCATGCGCGCGTGCATCATCTTGCGTCTCCGTTTGAGAATTTCGAAGGTTCCGGTCACATCGGCCGGATTGGCTTCGTCATGGGCATGACGGATTGCGATGAGGGAATGTGACCGATGACCCAGAAAAACTTCGAAGAAAATTTTCTCAGCCGCCAGTTCGAGGCCAGCAGGGACCATTTGCGCGCGGTCGCCTACCGGATGCTGGGTTCCAGTGCCGAGGTCGACGATGCCGTGCAGGAGGCCTGGCTGCGGGTCAGCCGTTACGACACGTCCGATGTCGCGAACCTGCGCGGCTGGCTGACCACCGTGGTCGCGCGCATCTGCCTCGACATGCTGCGCGCGCGCAAATCGCGCCGCGAGGACCCGATGGGCCCGCACGTGCCCGAGCCGGTCGACGAGACGCGGGAGCGCGAGGCGGAGATGGCCGATTCCGTCGGCGCGGCCCTTCTCGTCGTGCTCGAGACATTGCAGCCGGCGGAACGGCTGGCCTTCGTGCTGCACGATATGTTCGCAGTCCCCTTCGAGGAGATCGCGCCGATCGTCGGACGCTCGGTCGACGCCTCACGGCAGCTTGCGAGCCGCGCACGTCGGCGCGTCCAGGGTGCGCCGGTGCCCGAGGCGCACATCTCGCACCAGCGCGCGATCGTCGATGCTTTCCTCAGGGCTTCGCGCGAGGGCAATTTCGAGGGCCTGCTGGCCCTGCTCGATCCCGACGTCGTGTTCCGTGCCGACCAGGCTGCGGTGCGGCTCGGCACGCTGCCGGCGATCCGCGGCGCGGATGCGGTCGCACAGCTCTACAAGGGCCGTGCGCAGGCTGCACGGACGGCGCTGGTCGATGGCGAGATCGGCGTCGCCGTCATCTTCAGCGAACGTCTGCGCATCGCGCTGCGCGTGACGTTCAACGGCGACCGGATCGCGGGGATCGAGGCGGTAGCCGATGCGGACCAGATCGCGACGATGGAGGTGGAGGTGCTGGAGCGCTAGCGGGACGTGGCATCGCGTCTTTCCGGATGCTAGGCTTTCCGCGCAATCGCGCGCGGTGCCAGCGCTCAAGACGCGAAAGGACGATTTCCATGACAGTCCGCTTCATTCCCCTGCTCGCCTTGTCCCTGCTCGGCCTCGCCGCCGGCAGCACCACCGCGCTTGCGGCCGCCGACGAAAAGCTGAAAGCCGCGGCCGAGCAGGAGAAGGCGCCGCTGATCGAGACCCTGCACGACATGGTGATGATCGAGAGCGGCAGCAGCGATGCCGACGGCCTGAAGAAGATGGCCGAATTCACCGAAGCGCGCCTGAAGGCGCTGGGCGCCACCATCGAGCGGCGCAAGACCACCGCGGGTACGGGCGCCGACATGGTGATCGCCACCTTCCAGGGCACCGGGTCGCGCAAGCTGATGCTGATCGCGCATATGGACACGGTCTATCAGCGCGGCATCCTCGCAAGCGAGCCGTACCGTATCGACGGCAACCGCATCTACGGCCCCGGCATCGCCGACGACAAGGGCGGCATTGCCGTGGTCCTGCATGCGCTCAAGATCCTGAAGGACGCCGGCTGGCAGGACTACGCCAGGCTCACCGTGTCCTTCAATCCGGATGAAGAGGTCGGCTCGATCGGGTCGGGCGAGATCATTGCCGAGCTCGCCGACCAGCACGACGTCGTGCTCTCCTGCGAACCGACGGTGGCCGCGCCGATCGCCAAGAATGACGGGCTGCTGCTGGGCGCGAGCGGCACTGCCACGGCGAAGATGGAGGTGAAGGGCCGCGCCTCGCATGCCGGCGCCGCGCCCGATCTGGGCCGCAACGCGCTGATCGAGCTCGCACATCAATTGCAGCAGACGAAGGACGTCGCCAAGTCGATCCCGGRCACGCAGCTCAACTGGACCACGGCGCAGGCGGGCACGGTGCGCAACCAGATTCCGGAAAAGGCCGAGGCCGGCGCCGACATCCGCCTGACCATCCCCGATGGCATCGCCAAATTGCAGGCGGCGCTCGACGCGAAGGTGAAGGACAAGTTCGTGCCCGACACCGAGACCACAGTGACGATCATTGCGGGCCGCCCGCCCTTCGTCGCCAGCGATCGCGGCCGCGCGCTCGCGCAGGAGGGGCAGGCGATCTATGCCGAGATCGACCGCAAGCTCGACATCGCCGAGATGACCGGCGGCGCCACCGACGCCGGCTATGCCAACCGCAGCGGCAAGGCGGTCGTGGTCGAGAGCTTTGGCCTCGCCGGCTTCGGCTATCACGCCCGGGACGAGTTCATCGACACCAACTCGATCGTGCCGCGGCTCTATCTGATGAGCCGGATACTGATCGAGCAGGGCAAGAAGAAGTAGGCGCCGGGGCCGGCCAAGCCATTTCGGCGAAAACAACCCCATGCACAGTAGACGGCCCTAGCGATATCAATGGCTTAGCGAGGCCAAAACGGCGGCTTGAGGTCCGCCTTGACGCCCTCCCCCTCCTGCGATACCTTCGAATACGGAATTCCGTATTCCCTTTTATGTCTCGGAGCTGCCGGCGTGATCCCTCTCGACCCGCTCCCGAACCTGATCGACCAGGTCTATGCGCGGATCCTGGAGGCGATCTCCGACCGCACGCTTCAGCCCGGCCAGCGCATCCGGCAGAACGAACTCGCCGACAAGCTCGGCGTGTCGCGCCAGCCGGTGTCGCATGCGCTGCATTTGTTGCACCGGCAGGGTCTCGTCGCCGAGAGCGGCCGTCGCGGCTTTGAAGTCACCCAGCTCGACCCCTCGCGCATCCGCCAGCTCTACGAGGTGCGCGGCGCCATCGATGCGCTGGCCGCCCGGCTCGCCGCTCAGCGCGCCGCAAGCGACGCGGCGGGACGCGCGCGGCTGGACGCGGCCCTCGCCGCCGGACGCCGCATCGACCGCAAGACTTCGCTCGCCGAGCTGATCGTGCTCGACGTCGATTTTCACCGCGCGATCTATCAGCTCGCGGGCAATCCCGTGATCGAGGAGACGATCGCGCCGCAATGGCCGCATATGCGCCGCTCGATGGCGACGGTGCTCTCCGAGCTCGATTATCGCGGCAGCGCGTGGGCCGAGCACGCGACGATTGCCGGACACATTCTCGCAGGCGATGCGAAAGCCGCCGAGCGCGCCGCGCTGGCGCATGCGCAGACGGCGGGACGGATGACCGAGGAGAGATTGAAGGCGACGGACGAGGCGGCGGCGTAGCCATTTGCGCGCCCGCCGTCATGCCCGGGCTTGTCCCGGGCATCCACGTTCTTCTCGCGAACGTGGAGCAAAGACGTGGATGGCCGGGTCAAGCCCGGCCATGACGAGAGAAAACAATGAAACAACCAAGGAGGAAGCGACCCATGAAACTGTCTCAGGAGCAATTGGAGTTCTTCCATCGCGAGGGCTGGCTGTTCCTCCCCGAATTGTTCAGCCAGGAGGAGGTCGACTTCCTCGCGCGCGAGGCTGTCGGCATCTATGACGCCGATCGGCCCGAGGTCTGGCGCGAGAAGAGCGGCGCGCCGCGCACGGCCTTTGCCGCGCATCTCTACAACGAGGCCTTCGGCATCCTGGGCGCGCATCCGCGCATGATCGACCCGGTCGAGCAATTGTTCGGCGAGCCGGTCTACATGCACCAGTTCAAGATCAACGCGAAATCGGCCTTCACCGGCGACGTCTGGCAATGGCACCAGGATTACGGCACCTGGAAGCGCGACGACGGCATGCCGGAGCCGCGCGCGATGAACATCGCGATCTTCCTCGACGAAGTCATGCCGATCAACGGCCCCCTGATGCTGGTGCCGCAGAGCCAGAATGCCGGCGATCTCCAGGCCTCGCATGACCTTGCGACGACCTCCTATCCGCTGTGGACGCTGGACRAAGAGACCGTGACGCGCCTCGTCAAGCAGGGCGGCATCGTCGCGCCCACAGGCAAGCCGGGCGGCATGCTGATGTTCCACGGCAATCTCGTGCATGGCTCGGCCGGCAACATCACGCCCTACCCGCGCAAGATCGTGTACCTGACGCTGAACGCGGTCTCGAACTACATCCGTACCCCGACGCGGCCTGAGTACATCGCGCATCGCGATTTTGCGCCGATCAAGACGGTGGACGACGATGCGCTGGTGCGGCTCGCACGTGCGCCGCGACAGGCGGCGGAGTAAGTTCTCACTGTCATTCCGGGGCGCGCCTTCTTGGGCGCGAGCCCGGAATCCATACTCCCGATCGTGGTTATGGATTCCGGGCTCGACGCTGCGCGTCGCCCCGGAATGACGAGCTTTGATTGTTGCGCTCAGGACATCCCCCATGAACCTCTTCCGCCTCCTCCAGGCCCGCGCGTCCGCCGGCAAGCCTGTCCGTGTCGCGCTGATCGGTGCCGGCAAGTTCGGCTCGATGTTTCTGGCGCAGGTGCCGCACACGCCGGGGTTGGAGGTGCCCATCATCGTCGATATCGATCGCGACCGTGCGCGCGAAGCCTGCCGCACCGTGGGCTGGGATGCGGAGCGCATCGCGGCCACTGTGTTTACCGACGACGGCGCACGCGCCATTGCGGGCGGCGCGATGGATGTTGTCGTTGAAGCGACCGGCAATCCGGCCGTCGGCATCAAGCACGCGCGCGCTGCGATCGCGGCGGGCAAGCATATCGTGATGGTCAATGTCGAGGCCGACGTGCTGGCGGGCCCGCTGCTCGCCGAGGAAGCACGGAAGGCGGGCGTGGTCTATTCGCTCGCTTATGGCGACCAGCCGGCGCTGACCGCCGAGATGGTCGACTGGGCGCGCGCCACCGGTTTTCGCGTGGTCGCAGCCGGCAAAGGGACAAAATATCTGCCGGCCTATCACGACGTGACACCTGACGGCGTCTGGCAGCACTATGGTCTCACCGCGGGCGAGGCACAGTCGGCCGGCATGAATCCGCAGATGTTCAACTCCTTCCTCGACGGCACCAAATCCGCGATCGAGATGGCCGCGATCGCCAATGCCTGTGCGCTCGACGTACCCGCGAACGGTTTGCTGTTTCCACCCTGCGGCGTCGACGATTTGCCACACGTCATGCGTCCCAGCGACAAGGGCGGCGTGCTGGAGCGGTCGGGCGTGGTGGAAGTCGTCTCCTCGCTCGAACGCGACGGCCGGCCGGTGTTTCGCGATCTGCGCTGGGGCGTCTATGTCGTGCTGGAGGCGCCGAACGATTATGCCGCCGATTGCTTCAGGCAATACGGCCTGAAGACCGACGGCAGCGGACGCTTCGCGGCGATGTACAAGCCGTACCATCTGATCGGGCTCGAGCTGAACATCTCGATCCTGTCGGCGGCGCTGCGGGGCGAGCCGACCGGCCAGCCCTATGGCTTCCGCGGCGACGTTGCCGCCGTGGCCAAGCGCAATCTGCGCGCCGGCGAGATGCTGGACGGCGAAGGCGGCTACACCGTGTGGGGCAAGCTGGTGCCGGCGGCCGCGAGCCTGCAGGCCGGCGCGCTGCCGATCGGGCTCGCGCATCGCCTCAAGCTGAAGCACGACGTCGCCCATGGCGAGATCGTGCGCTGGAGCGACGTCGAGTTCGACGCCAACAACGAGACGATCAAGACGCGAAAGGTAATGGAGACGGCATTCGCGAAATAGCGGCTAGAACTGCCCCGGTTGAGCGGGTGGACTGGGCCAATCCGATCGCAAATTGTTCGGATTATTCCTTGCGAACAAGTCCTGCCTTATAACGCCGCTCGGGCCGGCATCAATTGATGGTGGCATTCCGCGAATATCACGGGTTGGCGCGACTATGACGCCGGTCCGAACGACACAATTGGCGGGATAGCCAACGTGTCGGCAGTAAGTTGCAGCACTCGCGCCTGCATTGCTTCCAACTGAGAAGCCAATAATTAGCGACGCTGACAAGGCAATTGATCGCTTCATTCTTGCCTCCTGTAACTGATCCACGGGAGAGAATTATAGATGAAGTGTAGCTATGCCAAAGCGGTGAATGTTGAACCATGAGTTCGGCTTCTCGATCAAAAGCCGGCATCGGCCGCAGCCCGCGCCATGTCCAACCGTATGCGGACTCATGATCGCAGCAGGTTGCGTCCTATTCGACCACGATGGCCTTGGCTTCGGCCTCCTCGAAATTCTTGCGCTGGTCACAGCGATTGATAGCCCCGAGAAGCCAATGGCCGGGCCGAGCAGTGTCAGGATGGTCGCGAAGGATGACACCGGGATGCTCGTTCTGTTCGTGCTCGCCCAACGTGTCACGTCGATTTGATGTTTTGCGCGCAAAAAAAACGGGTACTGACACACGTGGCATCTTGCACCACGGTCCAACCGTAAGGAGCAATCCATGATAAATCTGAAAATTCTTGGTGCGGTCGTTGTTGTGGCATCTGCCCTGTCCAGCTCTGCTGTACAGGCGCAGTGGTACAACTCCAATCCGGACGCATGCCAAGCTGAATTCGCCAGCTGCACGGGTCTTGGAACGGGGACCACCCCCGACTATCGGGTTCGGCCATCAACTCGGCGAACGGCATATCGCCAGCCGGCAGCGGCGGACGCGACTGTCGGCAGCTGGGGCAATTCCTACGCCATGTCGCCCGGCATGTCGTACGGCGAGATGGGCTGGAACGGCAGCTGGAGTACGTATGCTGCCCGCAACGGCATCGTCTGCCGGCCCGGCACCTATTTCAAGGGTAGCGACGGCCTCCAGCATCTCTGCCAGTAGGTCATCTGCTCTGACGTTAAACAGCTCAGGCGGCCCCAAAGGGGCCGCCTGTTTTGTGCTGGCTTGTGGCTCTCGCCGAAATCAGCATCCAGATCGCGCGGTGGGTGCACTACTGGGTGTACGAACGACCCCGATCTCCGGATCGAGGTCGCGTACCGTCACCAGTGCTTCGAGCGGGCGGCGGGCCTTCGTGGTAACGATCTCTATGGAAGCAGCCGGCTATCTTTGGCTTGCTTGAACCACTTCCGGAACATGTCCTCGGTGTCCATCATCTCGGTGAAGCCGGCGCGGTTGATCTTCACGGTCGAGACGATCGAGGGCGGACCGGACTCGGTCTGGCCGTAGCGCATGCTGTAATCGGCGTATTGGAACGACAGGCCGACGAAGTCGGCGAGGTCCGGCGACACGAGGCCGTGCTTGCGTCGCAACGCGTCCCAAGAAGAGACCCAATTGGGAAACTCCTTGGCGAGCGATAGCGGGATCGGCTTGCCGGGCTTCATCTCCAGCGCGTCGGCCACCGCGGGCCAGATGTTTTCCCAGGTGAAGACATCGCCATTGGTGACGTTGAAGGCTTCGTTCTGTGCCGCGTTGGCCTCGCCCGACCAGGCGATCGCGCGCGCGAGGAGATCGACGTCGACGGCCTGCGCCACCCGCGCGGCGCCGCCGGGAAAGTCGAGCGGCCTGCCCTGCTCGCGCAGCATCGCGGCATAGACGCCGAGCGGCGGGATCAGATCCATGGCGCCCCCCATGGCGAGGCCGACGATGAGAACGGGGCGCAAGATGCTCCAGTGCCAGGCTTTCCCGGCCTGGAGCTCGCGCAGGAAATTTTCCTGCGCCCAATAAAAATTGGGCTGCTCGTACATCTCGGAGCGGCCTTCGCGCGCCGGCACCGTCAGGGGGCGAACGTGAACCCCGTAAGCCTTGGTGCCCTGCAACAGAGCGACATGCTTGAGGTCCGGCGCGACCGGCTCGAGCGCGGCCATCAAATTGCGCAGCATCAGATCATTGGTCTTGATCTGCTGCGGATCGCGCCAACCATCGACGAGCTGTGGCGCCTCGTAGAGCGCGGCGTAGATCAGATGGGTGGCGCCCTGAAGCTCGGCCGCGGCACGGCGGCAATCGGCTTCGCTAGTAAGGTCGATCGGGACGTGGCGGGCGCCGTAGAGGTGGCGCGGCTTGCGTCGCGACAGCGCCACAACTTCTGAAGGCTCGGATGTGCCGAAGTGTCGCAACGCGGCGTTGCCGACGAGACCGGTTGCCCCAGCGACCACGACCTTTTTGCCCGTCATGCGCGAGCCTCCCTTGTTGTTGCCTAATCGCGTAGCAGATCGCTGATGGTTCCGACTTGCGTCTGGCCCGCGTTCGCACTTGCGAGGAAGGCATCAGGCTTGATTATCGCAGGGCGTCCGGTCATCCTTGCTGACGGAACCGCAACGCTCGGCTTCCAGCAACAAGAGCCCATCAGGGCCATTCGGAAACGCTCAAACAAATCTTAACAAGAGAACGTCGATCCTCGACGAAGACAAGACGACAGCAAGATCGTTCCCTGGTCGATGCATCGACGCAATGGAAGGGATGCGCATGAAACGTCGTGATTTTCTGAAGGTGACAGGCGTCGGCCTGGCCGCGAGCACAGCAGTGGCTGCGCCCGCGATCGCGCAGTCGTCGCCCGAGGTCAGGTGGCGCTACGCCACGAGCTGGCCGAAAGCCCTCGATACGCTCTATGGCGGCTGCGAATATTTCTGCAAGCAGGTCGCCGACATTACCGACAACAAATTCCAGATCCAGCCTTTTGCGGCGGGCGAGATCGTCCCGGGCCTGCAGGTGCTCGACGCCGTGTCGAACGGCACGGTCGAGATCGGCAATACCGCGCTTTATTACTATTGGGGCAAGAACCCCGCATTCACGTTCGCAACCGCCCTTCCGTTCGGATTGAACACGCGCCAGCAGATTTCCTGGTTGCTGTGGGGCGGCGGACAGGATCTCGTCAACGACCTCCTGAAGGAGCACAACGTCTACGGCATCCCGACCGGATCGACCGGCGCGCAGATGGGCGGCTGGTTCAGGAAGGAGATCAAGACGGTCGACGACCTCAAGGGCCTGAAGATGCGTATCGGCGGCTTTGCCGGCACGATCCTCGCCAAGCTCGGCTGCGTGCCGCAGCAGCTCGCCGGCGGCGACATCTATCCGGCGCTGGAGAAGGGCACCATCGACGCGGCCGAATGGGTCGGTCCCTATGACGACGAGAAGCTCGGCTTCGCCAAGGTCGCGAAGTACTACTACTATCCCGGCTGGTGGGAAGGCACGAGCCAGGGCCACAACATCATGAACATCGAGAAGTGGAACGCGCTGCCCAAGCACTACCAGGCGGCGATCGACGCGGCGTCACGCGACACCTTCACCTGGATCACCGGCAAGTACGATGCGGTGAATGCTCCGGCGCTGAAGCGGCTGATCGTGAACGGTGCGATCCTCAGGGGCTTCCCGCAGGAGGTGCTCGAGGCCTGCTACAACACCGCCAACGAGATCTATGCGGACCTGTCCAAGACCAATCCGCATTTCGGCAAGATGCATGCGAGCATGACCGCGTTCAAAAATGACTCGTTACCTTGGACGCAGGTGGCCGAGCTGAGCTACGACAGCTTCATGGCGCGGATGCGGACCAAGACGTGAGGCGCTGAGCGGCTCACACGACTAAAGACGGAGAAGCCCCGGAGATGCTGCCATCTCCGGGGTTTTACGTGCTTTGGTTCTGGTTTCGGACCAAACCTGGTTGTCCCAATCGGCTTCGCAACTGCGAGCGTCCCGACGCCGCTTGATTATCGCGAAGCGACCAGTCATCCTGATGGCGGGAACCGCAACGTACGGGATCCACAAAGAGCCCTGAAGGGCCGTCGGACACGCTCACACCATCACCAAAGACAAGTTCGGTTCTCGGCGAAGCAAAAGACGACACGAAGATCGTTCCCTTAGTCGAGCAATCGGCACAACGGAGGGATACGCATGAAACGTCGTGAATTTCTGAAAGTGACAGGCGCTGGCCTGGCGGCAAGCACAGCGGTTGCTGCGCCGGCCATCGCGCAATCTTCGCCGGAAGTGAGATGGCGGCTCGCCGCGAGCTGGCCCAAGGCGCTCGATACGCTCTACGGCGGCTGCGAATATTTCTGCAAGCGCGTGGCCGAGGCCACCGACAACAAATTCCAGATCCAGCCGTTCGCGTCCGGCGAGATCGTGCCGGGCCTGCAGGTGCTCGATGCCGTCTCGAACGGCACGGTCGAGATGGGCAACACGGCGCTGTATTATTACTGGGGCAAGAACCCCGCCTTCACGTTCGGCACCTCGCTGCCGTTCGGACTGAACACGCGGGCGCATATCTCCTGGCTGCTGTTCGGCGGCGGCACGGAAATGCTCAACGACCTGCTGAAGGAATACAACACGGTCGGCATTCCCACCGGCTCGACCGGCGCCCAGATGGGCGGCTGGTTCCGGAAGGAGATCAAGTCGATGGAGGATTTCAGGGGACTGAAATTCCGCGTCGGCGGCTTCGCCGGCACGATCATCGCCAAGGTCGGCGGCGTGCCGCAGCAGATCGCGGGCGGCGACATCTATCCGGCGCTGGAGAAGGGCACGATCGACGCCGCCGAATGGGTCGGGCCCTATGACGACGAGAAGCTCGGCTTCGTGAAGGTCGCGAAATACTATTATTATCCGGGCTGGTGGGAAGGCACCGGCCAGGGCCACAACGTCATAAATCGCGACAAGTGGAACGCGCTGCCGAAGCACTATCAGGCCGTGGTCGAGATGGCGTCACGCGATACCTTCACCTGGGTCACCGGCAAATACGACTACGTCAACCCGTCTGCGTTGAAGCGCCTGCTGGTGGCCGGTGCGGTCCTGAAGCCGTTCCCGCAGGAAGTCCTGGAGGCCTGCTACAACGCCGCCAACGAGATCTACGCCGATCTCAGCAAGACCAATCCGCACTTCAACAAGATGTACACGAGCCTGTCGGCGTTCAGGAACGAGTCGCTCGCCTGGATGCAGGTGGCAGAGCTCAGCTACGACAGCTTCATGATGCGGATGCGGACACGGACGTGAGGCGTTAAGCTAAACGCAGCGCCACAAACGACGAAAGCCCCGGAGATGTCTCCGGGGCTTTTTGTTTCGGGATCAAGAGCGCGGTGAGGCGAGAGCCCGAACCACACCAAAGGTGTCATCGCCGGCTTGACCGGGCGATCCAGTATTCCAGAGGCCCATATTGGAGAACACGCTCTCACCACCTCCGCCGCGGCGTACTGGATGCCCCGGTCAAGCCGGGGCATGACAGCTGTGGGTGTGGCGGGCGCTTTCTGTAATAGCGCTCAGTTCTGTAATAGCGCTTAGTTCTGATCGTCACCCAGCGCGGCAACCAGCTTGTCGTAGTACTTGCCGACCAGATCGATGTTGGCCTTGTTCTCGACCTGCGGCGCCGGCGTCTTCAGCGCTTCGTTGAGCTCATCGAGCGCTTCCTTCTTGTCCTTGGCCGGCATCTTCTTGTCGGCCTGGACCTGCGCGATCTGCGCCTTGATGACGGCTTCCGTGCCGACATATTTCTTGGTCGCGGGATCGAAGCCGCCGAGCACGAGGCTGATGTTGTCGACGACGTTGTTGTAATCGTCATAGCCGGCAAAGCCGTTCTTCTTGGCGACGCCGTCGAGCTGGCCGATCACCTTCTGGTCGGGCGCGGTGTTCTCCGGCAGCTTCTCCGTGATCGCATCCATGTCCTTCTGCGCAGCGAGCACACCGTCGAGCTGCTTGTCGGTCAGCGCGATCTGCTTGAGGCTGGGTGCCTGCGCAGGCGCGGCCTGCGGAGCCGGCGCGGCCTGCTTGGCCTGCGCAAACGCGGCGCCGGAGGAGGCAAGCGATGCGGCGGACAGAAGGCACGCGACGCCGAACGCGGTGAGGACGGGACGAAGCAATGCTGGCATGGGAGTCTCCTCCTGAAGGGGATGGTTGGTGTTGTCAGCGGAAGGTCTTGGCGATCGAAGGTCTCGACGACGGAAAAACTAGGGAGCCTGGAATGAACTGCGCATGAACTCCGCTTGCGTCTGCTAAGGGCCGATCATGGCTGAATGATCACAACCCTGTGGTGGCTCCTGCGATCACCAAACATTGTTCTCCATGCAATCCATCTTGCCTGCCGACCTGTCGAGGCGCCTGCCATTTGCGGCGCGGTGGCGTTCAGCCTGGTGTCAGGAAGCACCTGAAATCACGACCTGCAACGGATCACTGTGCCGGCAGAAAAATGCGCTGATGACGAAGGTGCACGAGAGCGCGCTCAGCGTTGAGAGCGGCGAAGATCTGCTGTCGGTCTACGAATGGAAGACGCACCGCACGAAGCCATGTCTTCTGCTCGCGCCGCGGGATCTACACGTTCCATCGCCAGCGCGACGCCGGATCGTTTCGGCGTCAACGTGTTCTGTCTTGAGGATGAGGCTCGGCGCCACTGTTGCCGAAGACGACCGCACAAACAAAAACGCCGCCTCGGTTTCCGGAAGCGGCGTTCTTTGTATTCGAACATCGAAAGAGGAAGATTTCTTGTCCTTGGCAGGCCTGGCAGCGACCTACTCTCCCAGGG
>NZ_JBFRFR010000080.1:0-36870 GCF_052114925.1 Bradyrhizobium sp. 2TAF36
AAACCCACCCGCGCCGCCGCCGCCGCCACCGCCGCCGCCAAAGCCGCCCGCACCGCCGCCACCGCCGCCGCCGCCACCGAAGCCGCCGGCGCCGCCAGGGCCGCTGAAACCACCGCCGCCGCCGCCGAAACCACCGCCGCCGCCGCCGTTCAAGCCGGTGCCGCCGCCGCCGCCGAAACCACCCGCCCCGCCGGTCGAGCCGGAACTGCTCGCGCCGCCGAAGCCGCCACCCCCGCCCGCATTTCCGATACCGCCGCCGCCGCCGCCATTCGCACCACCGGTGGTGCCACCACCAAATCCGGCGCCGCCGGCGCCGTTGAGGCCAGCAATCGACAGGAGGCCCGCGGTGCCGTTCGCGCCGCTTCCACCGGCGCCGCTATAGCCGCCGCCGCCGGCGCCAGCGGAACCGCCGAAAATGCCGCCGCCGGCGCCGGAGGAGCCGCTGCCGAAAATGCCGCCGGCGCCGCTGCCGCCGCTGCTGCCGCCGAGGCCGCCGCCGCCGCGAAACGTGTTGATTGTTGCGTTGCCGCCCTTCGCGTTGTTGTTGGCGAAGCTGACGTTGCTCAGCGTCACGTCGGCCGACTGGTTGACGAACAGTGCGCCGCCCGCCCCCATGCCGCCGCCGGCGCCGTTGCCGCCGCCCTGGGCGAGGCCCGCGGACAGGATGACGTTGCTGATCGCCACCTGAGGGCGGTCCGCGATGATCGAGCCCGCCACCCCCGCGCTGGTCTGCGTCGCGGTGTCGACGCCGACCATGAAGATGCGCTGCGAATTGTTGCCGCTGATGGTGAAGCCGTTGCCGTTGATGCTCACCGAGTTGAAGATCGGCGACAGCGGCCCTGACAGCGTGACATTGGTCTGCAGGTTGATGATGAAGCCGCCGGGGGGCGTGGAGGCATTGATCTGCGCGAGCGCGGCGCTGAGCGTGCCGGCGCCGCCAGTCGTGCCCGCCGAGGTGGTGCCGGTGTCGTTGGCGACCGTGACGTTGATCACCGTCTGGGCCTGCGCTCCAGTCGCGAGCGCGCCGAGCAAGACGCCGGCGAACAGCGCCGCACGCGTCATCGCCGGGCGCATGGTCGCCGCAACGCGGCTAATCGATCGCTTGCGCGCAACAACGGCCGCACCGGTTTCCAGCGCGCCTTCAGACGCTACAAAATGAGACAACCCAAATCTCCCCGCAGCCCAAATAGCGACCATTGAAATTCCATTGCGCCGTTGCGGCGCCGGTCGCGCATGGACCCGTTAAGCGGGGCTCTGCGGTATCAGGTTTAGCGGGGGAACATCGCGGAGTCCGACTAATATCGGTCATCCGACAAAGCGCGCCGCCCTATTTGGCCGACTGCGTGATTAATATCACAGGAGGAACGCGGATATCGACATCACCAGTTGGCTTTGGAGAGGCGTCGTTCGGGAAGTCGCCACCTCACCACGCATACCGCACGACGCCCTTGCCGGCGTAGCTCCTGGTGAGCTGAGAGAACTCGCCTTCGAAAGTGCCGGCGGCGGACCAGCCGTTCAGCCATTTCTTTTCGGCAGAAGCGGTGACGAGCGCGGAGTCGCTGGCTTGCGCGGCGCCGCCAACGACAAAGGATGCGCCCGGCAGCGTCTGGAACGTCGAGCCGATATTGCGGTCGGGATTGAAATCATGCGCCCATGCCAGGCGCCCTCRCAGCGTGAAGATTCCGTCCGCCATCGCATATGATTTGTCGCTGCGAAGGCCGAGCTCGCTGCGCGTATCAGTGACACTCTTCGAGGCGTAGGCGAGCGCAAAGGTATTGACGCCGGTTACCGCCTGCTCGGCATAGGCAGGCAGGTCGAAGCTGGTGAATTGTCCTGCGGCATAAGGCGTGATGCCCACCCCGCCCATCCATGGGCTGACAAAACGATAGCCGCCTTCGACGCGACCGGACCACGCATTGGCGTTGAACTGCGCCCGCAACTGGTCGATGCCGGCCACCGTCACGGTGCGGTTGGTGGTGATGTCCTGCCAGCCATAGGCCAGCGCGCCGGAGAGATACGCCGCACCCGCATTGTGCCGGATGAAGGCGCCGGCCTGGAACAGATCAGATCGGCCAGAACCGCCATTGACGACGCTGAAGTTCGTGCCACCGCCCGCCAGTGCAAAGCCTGCCAGCGTATTCGGCGAGATACGGTAATCGGCGCCGACCGCGGTGCCTGCGATGCGGCTGGTCGTGTTGTTGGTGCCGAGTGTCGTGTTGCCGTCCGTGGTCTGCGCGCCGCCATAGCCCGCCGCCCACACGCTCCAGCGCTGCGCGAACGGATCGGCCATGACGGCCGCCTTGGTGAACATCGCATAGGCGTCGCGCGCCGCACCGAAGCGCGGTCTGTCCGGCGAGGCGTAGGCCGACGCGCCCGCGGATGATCCCGCTGAAACGCCATCGCCGCGACCGTCGATGAAGGGATCGGTCAGCACCCCCATGAACTGGTTCATTGCGTTGAAGGTCGTCTGCTGCGAGCCGGTCGCGGTCTCGCCGGAGGTTTGCGACAGCGCGGCTGAAAGATTGCTGCCGGTGAGACCAAACAGCGCGACAAAGCCCGGCGGCAGCGCGCCGCCATTGTTGAAGAAGTTGTTGAGCGTGGATGTGACGGTCTGCCCATTGCCCGGCAGCGAGGTGCCGGCGCCGAGCGAGGCCGTGAGGTTCAGCAACACATCGGACAGCGTGTAGCTCAGGCCGACAGTGAAACCGGGCAGGCTGCTGCTCACGCCGCTGAAGGTGGTGCCGCCGAGGCCGCCGGCCGCCGACAGGATGGTGTAGCTCTTGCGGACATAGGTTCCGGGCAGGAAGCTCGTCTGCACGGTGCCGCCGGTCAGGCTCGCGATGCCCGTGACATTGGCGCGGTCGGCGGCCGATGGCGAGACCTCGACGCGGTAGATGCTGCCGGCGCCGAACGCCAGATCGCCGCCGACCGTCAGCGTGCCGATCGAATTGCCGGGCGCGAGCACGCCGCCGGCGTTGACGGTGGTATTGCCGACGGTGCCGTTGCCGCCGAGCGTGCCACCGGCATTGACCGTCACCGCCGAATTGGCGATGGAGCCGTTGACCGCCAGCGTGCCGCCATTGACCGTGGTCGGCCCGCTATAGGTGTTGGTCGCGGTCAGGATGGTGGTGCCGTTCTCCACCGTCACCGACCCCGCGCCAGAAATGACCGGGGCGAATGTGTAGTTCGAGGCGGTGTGGTTGAAGACGATGCTGCCGGTGCCTGCCCCGAACACGACCGAGGGCGTGGTCAGCGTGCCCGGCGCGGCCGCGGCCTGACCGGAGGCGGCGCCGATATTGAGCGTGCCGGTCGAGCCGAGGTTAAGGGCGATTTGCATGCCCGAAGCCGCCGAGACGGCGCCGCCATTGGCGATCGTCAGCGTGCCGGTGCCGGAATAGCCAACAAAGAGCGAGCCGGAATTGGTCCAGGACGAGCCGGCGCCATCAACCGTCACGGTGCCGGTGCCGGCAAAGAGCCCGAGATAGACGATGTTGGCGTTGCTCACCTTGCCGCCGTTCCGGATCGTCAGCTTGCCGATACCGGAACCGCCGACCCAGAGGTCGCCGGAATTGGTCCAGGACGAGCCGGCGCCATCAACCGTCACGGTGCCGGTCGAATAGTAGCCGAGGAAGCCGTAGTTGTTGCTCACCGTGCCGCCGTTCTGGATCGTCAGCGTGCCGGCGCCGGAATAGCCAACAAAGAGCGAGCCGGAATTGGTCCAGGCCGAGCCGACGCCATCAACCGTCGCYGCGCCGGTCGAGCCGGCATTGAAGCCGAGAACGCCGGTGACGTTGCTCACCTTGCCGCCGTTCCGGATCGCCAGCGTGCCGGTGCCGGACCCGCCGACCACGAGGCCGGAATTGGTCCAGGAGGAGCCGGCACCGTCAACCGTCACGGTTCCGGTCGAGCCGACATTGTTGCCGAGATAGCCGGTGTTGCTGCTCACCGTGCCGCCGTTCCGGATCGTCAGCGTGCCGGTGCCGGAATTGCCGACAGAAAGATCGCCGGAATTGGTCCAGGACGAGCCGACGCCATCGACCGTCACGGTGCCGGTCGAGCCGGTATTGATGCCGAGACCGCCGGTGACGTTGCTCACCTTGCCGCCGTTCCGGATCGTCAGCGTGCCGGCGCCGACATAGCCGACCTCGAGGTCGCTGGAATTGGTCCAGGACGAGCCGGCGCCATCCACCGTTACGGTACCGGTCGAACCGAAATTTTGGCCGAGAACGCCGGAGGCGCTGCTCACCGTGCCGCCGTTCCGGATCGTCAGCGTGCCGGTGCCGGAATTGCCGACAGCGAGGTTGGTGGAATTGGTCCAGGCCGAGCCAGCGCCATCGACCGTCACGGTACCGGTCGAGCCGACATTGGACCCGATCAAGCCGATGTTGGTGTTGCTTACCGTGCCGCCGTTCTGGATCGTCAGCGTGCCGGTGCCGTAATAGCCGACAGCGAACAAGTTGGAAGCGGTCCAGGCCGAGCCGGCGCCATCAATCGTCGCGGTGCCGGTCGAGCCGGCATTGAAGCCGACATAGCCGTTGAAGTCGCTCAAGTTGCCGCCGCTCTGGATTGTCAGCGTGCCGGTGCCGGAAATGCCGACAAAGACAGTGTTCGCTTGCGCGCCGGCCGCTCCGACCACTGTGGCATTGGGCGCGACCGTGTCGATATTCACGTCGACCGCGCTGGTTGGAACGCCGGCCGACCAGTTGCCGGCGGTGAACCAGTCGGTTGAGGTGGCGCCGGTCCAGTCGGTGGCGCGCGATGGCGTCGATGTCGCCAGGACCAGTCCGAGCGCCACCGTGGAGCTGGTGCCCAGCAGGCGACGGGACAACGCGGCCAAGGTCAGCGCCGCAAAGCGGCTAATCGATCGCTTGCGCCCAACAACGGCCGCGCCGGTTTCCAGCGCGCCTTCAGACGCTACAAAATAAGACAACCCAAATCTCCCCGCAGCCCAGATAGCGACGTTTGAAATTCCGTTGCGCCTTTGCGGCGCCCGTCGCGCATGGACCCGTTAAGCGGGGCTCTGCGGTATCAGGTTTAGCGGGGGAACATCGCGGAGTCCGACCAATATCGGTCATCCGACAAAGCGCGCGCCATATTTGGCCGATTGCGTCATTAATATCACAGGAGGAACGCGGACAGGATATGAACGTCACCAGTTGCCTAAGAGGCGAGGTCCGTTGCGGGTCATTCACGACCGGGTCGAACCAGTTAGCGGCGCCTCGCAGGGCCAATGCGGCTTGATGGTATCACCGCGGACATGATTCAAGCTCCGAAACTGGAGCCTCGAATCATGCACTACGAACTCAGACGCACCGAGGTCATCCGGCTTTTCAGCGCAGGGCCGGGAGCGGAGCCCACTCGCCGCATGATGCCATCATGCCCCTGTTTTGCCCGACGGGTCAATTGATTTTCGTAAAATACGAAATCAGTGATTTCGACGACTTGGCTACTGTGCATGGGGTTGTTTTTGACTTTTTTGTTTCGTGCGATCCCGGGCGGCCCTCCTCATGTTGTGGTTCAACGGCCCGTGCCGGAGCTGGTTCATCCTTGAGGCCCCTTCGAACCCGCCGGAGTGAGCGCACGACAAAGCGGCATGAACCAGACAGAGCCTTCAGCCGAAGCGCAGATCGCAGCGATCATTGCCGGCGCTGCAAAGCAGCCGCTGCTCGATGCGGCCTTCGAGCTGTGGTGCCGGCGCTACCGGCTCGACTCACTCGACGGACGCCCGACCGACGAAGAGGTCCGCGTCAATCGCACGCCTACGCCGGAGCAGTTCCGCGCGAAATACCGCTACGACCGCGACCACGCCCATGAAGGGCCGATGTTCGGTTATGTGAAACGTGCCCATCCGCGCGCCGATGACGCAGCAATCCGGCAGGCCATCATCACCGCCGTGAAGTTCGAAGATGCCACCTTCGAGCACTTCAACTGGAATGGCGATTTCTGGGAGTGCGTCGTGCGCGCCGTCGCGCGCGCGGCCGCTCAATATCCGGACTTTCTCGAGACGACTTATCGCGACGCCCGCAACAACGTCGCCTACTACTACAAGTGAGCTAGAAGCACAGCGTGGTGACGAGCTTGCCCTGCTTGTCCTTGATCGCATAGGGGCAGCGCAGCCGCTCCAGCGCCTTCTTGGCGTCCTCGTCGCCGAGCGCGGCAGCGCGCTCGTAATAGGCCTTGGCGGCGTCCTTGTCCTTGGCGCCGCCGCGGCCTTCCTGCGCGAAGGCGCCCATCCGCTCCAGCGCGCCGGGATGGTTTTGCGCCGCCGCCTTCTCGAACATCGCGCGCGCCGCGACGTCGTCCCGCTCGCCGCCGTTGCCGTTGGAGAGCATCAGGCCAAGCTGATACTGCGCCTCCGCGTTGGTCTCGGCCGCCCTGCCGAGCAGCGCGCGCGCCTGAGCGGGATCGGCCGGCGCAGCACCGCCGGCGCCGCCGAGCGCAGCAAGATTGCTGACACCGCGAGGATTGCCGGCCTGCGCCGCCTTCTCGAACAGCTTTCGCGCTTGTGCTTCGTCTTTCGCGACACCGGAGCCGGTGCCGTAGGCGACGCCGAGCTCGACCATCGCCGCGCTCGATCCCTTGTCGGCCGCCTTGCGCCAGGCGGCGATCGCCTCCGCCGTCTGCCGGTTGGCGGCATAGGCGCGGCCAAGCGCGAACATCGCGCGCCGCGACGACGGTGCGGCCTGCTTGCAGAATTTGACGGCGGTCGCAATGTCGGATGCAGCAAGCTCCGTCACGCCCTTCACATCGGCCGGCTTGTCGGGATCGCTGGGATCGGCGGCCACCCGGTCGCACAGGACGAGATCGGCCGATTGCGCGTGCGCCGATAACGGCGCTGCAAGCGTGAGGAGGATGGCAAGGAGACAAGTCCGCATGGGCGCCACGTTGCGTCTCTGCTCCGGCAAATTCAAGGCTCGAGTCCCGATTGGCGCAGCACCGGGACGACCTCCGGCGATGCCAGATAGCGCAGCAGCCGATCGGCCGCTTCGGCATGTCTGGCGTTGGTCATGCGGCCGGCGGAAAACACGGCCGGTGTCTGCAAATCGTGCGGGATCGGGCCGACGACCTCGATGCCCTCGACCTGCTTCAGCTCGCTGATCTGCTGCACGGCGAGGTCAGCCTCGCCGCTGACGAGCCGCTCCGCCGTAAAGCCCTGCTCGACGATGCTGGCCTTGGCGTTGATCTCGGCCGCGATACCCCATCGCTGGATCAGCTGGGCGAGATAGACGCCGCTCGCGCCCAGCCGCGAATAGGCGACGGACCGCGCCGCAAGCAGCGTTTTGCGGAGCGCGGCTTCGCCGCCGATATCGGGATGCGCCTGCCCTGCCCGCACGGCGATGCCGACGAAGGAGCGCGCCAGATCGGCCGCGCTACCTGCGGCCACGCGGCCCTCGCCGATCATCTCGTCGAGCCCCTCACGGGTGAGGATCACGAGATCGGCGGCCTCGCCGTCGCGCAGACGTTTCAGCAGTGCCAGGGTTGGCGCGAAGTCGGCATCGACATGGATGCCTTGAGCAGCCTCGAAGGCGGAGGACAGGCTGCGCATCGCGCCCATCAGGCCGAGCGTCGAGAGCATGCGTATTTTTTCCATGGGCTATTCCTGTCGCGATCAGGCGCGATGCATCAGCTTGAGCGCGGCGGTCAGGCGCAGGCTGCGCTTGCCGGCCAGCGCCGTTGCCTCCAGCACCGCCTGCTCCGCGTCATAGGTGCCGGAGAAACCGATGCCGACCTCGTGGCCGCCGAAGATCGGATCGTCCTTGGCCGGCGTGTGCTCCTGGTTGAGGATCTGCCCCTTCCAGCGGCCATTCGCAGCAGTGTAGCTGCCGAGATAGTAGAACGAGGCATCGCCGCCGAGGATGCGGCCCTGGTTGAGCAGCATCACGCCGGTCAGGCCGCCATCGACGCCGTCGAGCATGCGAAGGTGGATCGAATAGAGCCCGTCGGCGATGCCGGCCTCCCCGACGCCGCCCGCGATCGGCACCTCGTCTTCGGTGATCGGCGTCATCACCGACTGGAAGGGCACGCCGGGCAGCTCTTTCAGCTCGCCCTTGAAGCGATAGAGATCGCTGTCCGCCCAGCCCTTCGCAAGCAAGGTCGCATCGTCGGTGCCGGCCATGGCGCGGTAGTTCGGGTCCGGGTTGTGGCGGACCGTCTTGATGACGATGTCGACGCCGGCTTCGGTCCTCTGATAGGTGCCGATATGAGCGAAGGCCGAATTGCCGCCGAGCATCTTGCCATTGCCGACATGCATCACGCTCCGGCCGACCGCGTCGCCGAGCTGAAATCGCACCTTGTAGAAGCCTTCAAACACCAGCCGTGTCCCCGGCCCCGCGCATCCCGGGGCATTCTATCCCGGTTTCGCCGGCGATGGACAGACTTCAAGCCGGCATGGCCGGCAGACCCACAACGACGGCTGTTATCGGAATGCAAAAATCCGCCGGAGCCTTTTCGGCTCCGGCGGATTGAAGACCAACCCGGGCCAGCCCCCCGGCCCGGGCCGGGAGGATCTTAGGCCGCGGCCTTCTTGTCGGCCGGCACGGACGCGATCGTCTTCAGGATCTGCGAAGCGATCTGGTATGGGTCGCCCTGCGAGTTCGGACGGCGGTCTTCCAGATAGCCCTTGTAGCCGTTGTTGACGAAGGAGTGCGGAACGCGGATCGAGGCGCCGCGATCGGCAACGCCGTAGCTGAACTTGTTCCACGGCGCGGTCTCGTGCTTGCCGGTCAGACGCTTGTCGTTGTCCGGGCCGTAGACGGCGATGTGGTCCATCAGGTTCTTGTCGAAGGCCGCCATCAGCGCCTCGAAGTACTCCTTGCCGCCGACCGTACGCATGTACTCGGTGGAGAAGTTGGCGTGCATGCCGGAGCCGTTCCAGTCGGTGTCGCCGAGCGGCTTGCAGTGGAACTCGATGTCGATGCCGTACTTCTCGGTCAGGCGCAGCATCAGGTAGCGAGCCATCCACATTTCGTCAGCGGCCTTCTTGGAGCCCTTGCCGAAGATCTGGAATTCCCACTGGCCCTTCGCGACTTCCGCGTTGATGCCTTCATGGTTGATGCCGGCAGCCAGGCAGAGGTCGAGATGCTCTTCGACGATCTTGCGGGCGACGTCGCCGACGTTCGAGAAGCCGACGCCGGTGTAGTACGGGCCCTGCGGCGCCGGATAGCCGGAGGCCGGGAAGCCGAGCGGACGGCCGTCCTTGTAGAAGAAGTATTCCTGCTCGAAGCCGAACCATGCGCCGGCGTCATCGAGGATGGTGGCGCGCTTGTTGGACGCGTGCGGGGTCTTGCCATCGGGCATCATGACTTCGCACATCACGAGCACGCCGTTGGTGCGCGCGGCGTCCGGGAACACGGCGACCGGCTTCAGCACGCAATCGGAGCTGTGGCCTTCGGCCTGCTGCGTGGAGGAGCCATCGAAGCCCCAGAGCGGAAGCTGCTCGAGCGTCGGGAACGACGCGAATTCCTTGATCTGTGTTTTGCCGCGCAAGTTCGGAGTCGGCGTATATCCGTCGAGCCAAATGTACTCGAGCTTATACTTGGTCATTGAGCCTCTCTGTAGATGATGCGAAAGGTGGGGTTGAGARCCCCCGCACGTTTGTACCCGGCCATCATCGGCCGACCCTCTACAAGCATTTTGCGTGCCAAAAGGCCGCAGCGCGGGAGGTTTTCCACCGCTGCCGGGATCGACCCGCCGACGGCAAACCGCCCCCGGCGGCGTGCGTCATAGCCGCGCACCTTCGCGTGAAGCTGCACCGCAAAAATCCCGCGGAAAACGCCTGATTCTGGAGCAGACGCACCGTTGCCGGAGGTTGCCGATGAAACGCGCATCAACGTCCGGCAACTTTCGCAAAGTCCTGCGCCCTGCCTAGCAACCTTTGGAATGGCCCAGGCGTTAGCCACCGACACGGTGCCTTAGGGGATGCAGAGGGTCACATGCCTACAGATTGGGCAGCAACTGATTTCCTTTTCAGCACTTTCCAATTCGGGATGCGCGGCCGATATGGGGAATCCAGTAACCACAATCGAACGAGTCGGGCGCACCATGGAGGCCAAGGCGCTTCGACCCAGGAGCAATCGCAATGATGAATAATGGTCTGAATCACGGATCTGCAACGATCTACCAATTCCCTGTCGGGGGCCGCGCGGCTCTCGCCGGACGCCGCTATGGCGACACCCGTCTTCCCGCCGATCATGCTTCGCTTCCCGCGAACGTCTCGATCTGCAGCGACAGCTGGTACCACCAGGATGCGGTCGACGAAGCAAAGCCCAAATGGGAACGCTAATGTTTGTGTTTGGTATGATACCGCCGCGCTCGCGCAAGCGTCCGACGGAAGTTTGAAAAAGGGTCGAAACAACGAGGTTTCGGCCCTTTTTGATTCCTGCTGGACTCCCGGCTAGAGCGCGGGCTTTTCGATCACCGTGCAGGAAGTGACCGGCCGCTTCAGATGCTGGACCGTGGTCGCTCCGGTCTTGCCGATCCTCAGTGTGATCCCTGCCCCCGAATAGCGGGTGCCAGAAAGCGCCAGCCGCTTCTTCAGCGTGACAGGTTCGCCGTCGATCTGGAGGAAGGCGCGTTTGTCATCGTCATAAAATCCCACGATGAACTGCGTACCATCGGCGCAGCGATAGGTCCGGAACGTCTGCGCGTCCGCCTGTCCCGCACTGATAATTCCGCCCGACAGCATGGTGATCGCCAAAACAATGGCCTTGTGCCGGCCCATGATTGCCCCCTGAATGCACTCAAGGACGCCGTAGTGCGTCCAATGGAAACATAACCCAAGCTGATCTCATGCCAGATTCCCCTGCCCGCCACCTCGCCCTGCAAGGCGCCAGCAATTTTCGCGACCTCGGCGGCTATCCGACTTCGGATGGTCGCACCACGCGCTGGCGCCACATCTTCCGCTCCAACCATCTCGGCCAGCTCACGGCAGCCGACGTCGAGATCGTCCGCGCGCTGGGCGTGCGCAGCGCCTTCGATTTTCGCGGCGTCGAGGAGCGCGCGGCCGGCGTCTGCGTCGTGAACGAGATCACGGTGCATTCGCTGCCGATCGAGCCGTCGGTCGTGGCCGCGCTGCGCGCCGAGCTTGCCGAGGGCACGCTCACCGCGCCGGTTGCGCTCGAGCTCATGCGGGAGTCCTACCGCAACTATGTGCGCCACAACACGCACAGTTTTCGCGCGCTGTTCGGCCATCTCCTGGAAGACCGCGCGCCGCTGGTGATCCACTGCACCGCCGGCAAGGACCGCACCGGCTTTGCAAGCGCGCTGATCCTGCATGCGCTCGGCGTGGCCGACGAGGTCATTGCCGAGGACTACCTGTTGACCAACCGGCACTACAGGCGCGACGCATCGAACGCTTCCGATCTTCCCGCCGACGTCCTCGATGCAATCGGCAGCGTCGAGGCCTCATACCTTGCTGCTGCTTTCGAGGCGGTCGGCAACGAATATGGCGATCTCGAAACCTACTTGCGCGACGGCCTCAAGCTCGGCACACCGGAGCAAACGGCGCTGAAGGCGCGCTATCTGCAATCGTAAGCGGCCGTGCCGGGAGAACGACTATGCAAGGCAAGGTTCTGATCGTGACGGGCGCGCTCGGCGCACTTGGCAAGGTTGTCGCCGAGACGGCGGTGGCGCGCGGCGCGCGTGTGGCCGGCATCGATCACGCGCCCTCGCAGATGTCGGCAACGCCCGAACGCATCGAGATCGGCGGCGTCGATCTGTCCGACCCAGCGCAAGCGAAGACGGCGGTCGAGGCGGCGGCAAAGCATTTCGGCAGGCTGGATGCGCTGATCAACATCGCCGGCGGCTTCGCGTTCGAGACCGTGGGCGACGGCGACATCAAGACGTGGCAGCGCATGCATGCGCTCAACGTGCTGACGGCCCTTAACACCTCGCGCGCAGCGCTGCCGCATCTCGCCGCGTCCGGGGCCGGCCGCATCGTCAATATCGGCGCCATGGGCGCGCTTCAGGCAGGTTCCGGCATGGGCCCCTATGCGGCGTCGAAAGCCGGCGTGCATCGCCTCACCGAGGCGCTTGCCAACGAGTGGAAGGGCAAGGTGACCGTGAACGCGGTGCTGCCGTCGATCATCGACACCAAGGCCAACCGCGCCGACATGCCGAAAGCGGATTTCTCCAAATGGGTGACACCGCAGGAACTCGCCGAGGTGATCCTCTTCCTCGCCAGCGATGCCGCGAGCGGCGTCACCGGCGCGCTGATCCCGGTAAGCGGCCGGGTTTAGTCCGGCACCAACAACCGCAGATTGCCCTTGAAGCGGATGCTCTGCTTGCCGGCGAGCGCGATGCCTTCGCCATAGGCGGTCTCGCCGGCGTAGGTGCCGCTGAAGCCGATGGTCACGACCTTGCGGCCCCACACCGGGCGCTCGTCGAACGAGGGCGAGTGTTCCTCGTTGGTCAGCTCGCCCTTCCACTTGCCGTCGGCCGAGGTGTAGCTGCCATAGGCGAAGAAGAATGAATCGCCGCCTCGCATGGTGCCGTCGCGCAGGACCATGACGCCCTGATTGCCGCCCTAGACGGCATCCAGCATCTCGATGCGAATGTGATAGAGGCCATTCCTGATCGTCATCTTCGTAAAGCGCCCGACTGTCCCGGTCGCAGGATAACCGCACCGTCGGTTCCCGATCAAATGGCGCAGAGCCACAACTGCGTTCCGGGCTAGACTGGCCGCGACTGATTCTCGGATCGGAACGCAAGACCCGGACGCTTTCCTTGGAAACCGCGCTTTATCTACCCGTCAAACGCTTCCTCGAAGAGCTCGGCTTCACGGTCAAGGGCGAGATCGGCGGCTGCGACCTCGTCGGTCTCAGCGCCGGTGATCCGCCTGTGGTGGTGATCGGCGAGCTCAAGCTCGCCTTCAATCTCGAGCTGATCCTCCAGGCGGTCGATCGTGCATCGGCAGCCGACGAGGTCTGGATCGCCGCAAAAATGTCGATCCGCGGCAAGGGGCGCGAGAGCGATGCGCGTTATCGCAATCTCTGCCGCCGCCTCGGCTTCGGTATGCTTGGGGTGACTGACCGCGGCCAGGTCGAGGTGCTGGTGAAGCCGCCGACGGCAGCGCCGCGCCGCGAGCCGAAGGTCCGTTCGCGCTTGGTCGCCGAACATCAGCGCCGCCAGGGCGATCCCGTGCTCGGTGGCAGCACCCGCGCGCCGATCATGACGGCCTATCGCCAGCAGGCGCTGGCCTGCGCCTCGGCGCTCGCGGGAGGTCCGCGGCGCGTGAGCGAACTGCGCGAACGCTGTCCCGATGCCGGCAAGATCTTGCTTAGCAATGTGTATGGCTGGTTCGAACGCGTTGAGCGGGGAATCTACGGGCTGACCGAGGCCGGACACGCGGCGCTGACACGCTGGCCGCAGGCACCGATGAAAGAGACGCCCCGCGAGGCATCGCCGCCCTAGCGGAAATCACGTCGGGAGACATCGCATGATCGTTGTGACTGGCAGCGTAACGGTCCGCACCGAAACGTTCGACGAGGCGCGCCGCCTGAGCCTCGAGCATGTTCATCGGTCGCGACAGGAACCCGGCTGCATCTCACATGCAGTGCATGTCGACTGCGAGAACCCGCTCAGGCTGGTGTTCTTCGAGCAATGGGCCGACCGCACCGCGCTCGCCGCCCACTTTGCGGTACCTGCATCCGGCGAGTTCGTGCGCACCTTGCGCTCGCTGGCCACGGGGCCGACCACGCTCGACCTCTATGAGGCCGACAGGCTCGAAAAGCTGTGAGCGCATAGCTGTGATGCCACACCAAATTCATATTGCAATGCAACATCTCCGGCACTAGGTATCCCGGCATCAAACCGAGGCCGTTATGAGCGCAGACTGGAACACCAAATATGGCACGCGGCGCGTGCGCCACGATCCGCCGACCCTGGACGAGGCGATCTTCGCCGCCGTCGGCATCACCGACGATCACGAGCAGCAGGCGGAGATCGCGGCAGCGCTGATGGGGATGCCGCTCGAAATCGTGCAGGCCGAGTTGAAGAAGCAGGCCCGCACCAACGGCCGCATCACCGCCACGCGCGTGATCGCAGGCGAACAGGGTGCGCAGCGCTCGGTGGTGGTCGAACGCCGTGTCGTCCGCCGCTTCGGCAACGACAAGCGCACCGGTACCTGAGCGCTCAATTCCCCATCTCAAATACGAAAGCGGACCGGTTTTGCCGGTCCGCTTTTTGATTCCAGTCCGCTTTTAGATTTAGGCGGCGCGATTGCCGTACATGCTGGAGATGATCTTCCAGCAGGTCGAGTTGAAGCTGAGAAGAGCGCGGCCGGCCGTGAAGGGCGAGGCCGCGAGTTCAGCGAGCTCGGCCTCGGGCGTCTTGGCGAGATCGATCGTGCCGGTCGATTCGCCATGACGGAATTGCAGATTCGCCCCGAACTTCCTGGCGAGCGCCCGCATGGCGTGATTCTCGGCGCCGGTCGTGATGCGCAGGCGCTTGTAGCCTTTCCAGCGCGCTTCCGCGATCAGCCGGCTGAACAAGATGGTGCCGACATTCTGGCGCCGTGCCGAGGCTTCCACGCTGAAGGCGACCTCCGGCAACGAATCGTCCTCCGGCGGATGCAGCTCGGCCGCACCGCGGACCACGCCGTCGACGATGTAGGCGACAATCACGGTGCCGTCCTCGGCGCAGCGGGCGGCGTAACGCTCGATGAAGCTGTCGTCGAGAAAGCCGTTGAAACGGTCGCGCCGGCTTGCGGAATCAAGCCTCAGGAGGTGATCGCGCAGAAGCGGCAATTCTTCCTGCTGGCTCAAGGTCCGCACATAGCCCGGAACGGGCGTCGTGCGGGTCGTGTCTTCAAGTACCACGTCAAGTACCACGTCAAAACTCCTCTTGGTGTCCCTCGAGGAGGCGTTCGAATCCCTAGGCCCCCAATATTGTGCGTCGCAGCATATTTTTCAAGACGGGAACCTGCCCAAGTTTCAGGCATCGAAAGCGACCAATTCGTTAATAAAATCAAGCCCCCGTAGTCATACGAGGACCAGCTGGGTCTGGGTCACCACGGCAACCAGCTTGCCGTCCTCGGTCTCCAGCCGGGTGCTCCAGACCTGGGTCCGCCGTCCCCGATGGACCGGTGTAGCCGTGGCGATAACCGTGGTTCCCTCCTTCGCCCCACCGATGAAGTTGGTCTTGCTCTCGAGCGTCGTGGTGCCCTTGGCATCCTCCGGCAGATTGATCACGGTCGCGGCGGCACCGACGGAATCGGCGAGCGCCATCACCGCGCCGCCGTGGATGGTGTGGTGGAGTGTGCAGAGGTCGGGCCTGACCGTCATCCGCGCCACCACGCGGTCTTTCTCGGCCTCGACGAATTCGACGCCCTTGAGCTCGGCAAACGGCATCTTCATCGCTTTAAGTTTCTCGAGCGGCGTCATCGGATCTCCTCCCAATTCATTGTTGTTTCAGCGTGAATTGCTTCGGGCGGCAAAGCAATGACGTCCGAGGTAATGGCCCTGCTGACATCGGCGACGGCATTTGCGCATATGCTCTTCCCATGCGCCACTTCCCGCCCCGCCGCATCGTCTGCCTGACCGAAGAGACGGTCGAAACGCTGTACCTGCTCGGCGAGCAGGACCGCATCGTCGGTGTCTCCGGCTACGCCGTCCGCCCGCCCCAGGTGCGGCGGGAGAAGCCGCGGGTGTCGGCCTTCGTCTCCGCAGACATCCCGAAGATCCTGGCGCTGGAACCGGAGCTGGTGCTGGCCTTCTCCGACCTCCAGGCCGGCATCGTCGCCGATCTCGTGCGCGCGAGCGTCGACGTCCATGTTTTCAACCAGCGCGACATCGCCGGGATTTTGGCGATGATCCGGACACTTGGTGCGCTGGTCGGCGCCGCTGAACGCGCCGAAGGCCTTGCCCGTGATCTCGAACGGCGCCTCGCAGAGATGGCGGCAACACCTCGCCCCTCGGCGCGGCCAAAGGTCTATTTCGAGGAATGGGACGATCCGTTGATCTCCGGCATCGGCTGGGTGTCCGAGTTGATCGAGATCGCCGGCGGTCAGGATGTGTTTCAGGAATTGCGACATCGGCAGGCGGCAAAGGATCGCATCGTCTCGGCGGAGGCGGTGCGCGAGGCAGCGCCCGACGTGATCCTTGCCTCCTGGTGCGGCAAGAAGGTCGTCCCTGCCCGCATCCGCGCGCGCGATTGCTGGAACGAGATCCCCGCCGTGCGCGACGACCGCATCGTCGAGATCAAGTCGCCGATCATCTTGCAGCCGGGGCCGGCGGCGCTGACGGATGGGCTCGATGCGATCGTGACGGCCTTGTGGGGTAGACTCAAATAGCTTGATCGCGGCTCTCGTGTCCCGGACGCGCTGCAACGCGCCAGCGTTGCTGCGCAGAGCTGGGACCCGTCTCGATACGGAGTTCAGTGCAGCGTGGGCCCCGGCTCTGCAGCGCACCGCACCGGACGATGCTTCGCATTGCCGGGGGCGCTGCGCCGCGTCCGGGGCACGAGACCTTCTTCAGGTCACCGCGTTCACGACCTGATATTCCGGCCGACGCCAGACCTCGCCTGCAATCACCTCCTCGATGATCTCGGCTGCTCGCATGATCTCGCTCTCCCCAATGTAGAGCGGTGTAATCCCGAACCTCATGATGTCAGGCGCGCGGAAATCGCCGATGAGGCCACGGGCGATCAGGGCTTGCATGGCGGCGTAGCCGCCGTCGAACGCGAAGGAGACTTGTGAGCCGCGGTGCTCGTGCGCGCGCGGGGTGACGAGCTTGAGCTCGGGGCAGCGGCGTTCGACCTCGGCGATCAGGAGATCGCCAAGGGCGAGCGAACGCGCACGGACCTCACGAAGGTCGACCCTGTCCCAGATGTCGAGCGAGGCCTCCAGCGCCGCCATTGCGAGCACCGGCGGAGTGCCGACGCGCATGCGCTCGACGCCGCCGGCCGCCGCGTAGCCAAGCTCGAACGCAAACGGCTTGGCGTGGCCCATCCACCCCGACAGCGCGGCGCGCACGCCGTCGGCGTGGCGCGGCGCGACGTAGAGGAAGGCCGGCGCGCCGGGGCCGGCGTTGATATATTTGTAGGTGCAGCCGGCGGCGAAATCGGCACCGCAGCCAGCGAGATCGACCGGCAGCGCGCCGGCCGAATGCGCGAGGTCCCAGACCGTGACGATGCCGAGCGCATRCGCCTTCGCGGTGAGCGTCGCCATGTCGTGGCGCCGTCCGGTGCGATAGTCGACCTCGGTGATGTAGAGGACCGCAATCTCCTCCGACAACGTGGCCTCGATCTCCTCCGGCGCCACCAGGCGCAATTGATGGCCGCGGCCGAGCGTCGCGATCAGGCCCTCGGCCATGTAGAGATCGGTCGGAAAGTTTCCGGTGTCCGATAGCACCACCTTGCGCGAGGYGTTCATGTCGAGCGCGGCGGCGAGTGCTTGGTAGACCTTGAGCGACAGAGTGTCTCCGACCATCACGGAGCCGGCTTCCGCACCGACCAATCGCGCGATGCGGTCGCCGACATGGCGCGGCTGGGCATACCAGCCCGCACTGTTCCAGGCGCGGATCAGCTCGTTGCCCCACTCGGCCGTGATGACGTTGCCGACGCGCTCGGCAACGCCCAGCGGCAGCGCGCCGAGCGAATTGCCGTCGAGATAGATCACGCCCTCAGGCAAATGGAACAAGGCCCTGGTGTCGTCATAGACGCGAAGCTTGGTCATGGGATCTCTACAGAATCGTGCGGACGCGCCAGAGCTCGGGGAACAGCTCGACCTCCAGCATGCGCTTGAGATAGCTGACGCCGCCGGTGCCGCCGGTGCCGCGCTTGAAGCCGATGACGCGCTCGACCGTCGTGACATGGTTGAAGCGCCAGCGCCGGAAGTAGTCCTCGAAGTCGACCAGCTTCTCGGCAAGCTCGTAGAGCATCCAATGCGTCTCCGGCGCTTCGTAGACGATCCGCCAGGCCTGGAGCACGCCCTCGTTGAAGCTGTGGGTTTCGCGAACGTCGCGCGCCAGCACGGACGCGGGCATCTTGAGCCCGTTGCGGTCGGCGAGCCGCAGCACCTCGTCGTACAGGCTCGGCGTGGCAAGCTCGCCTTCGAGCACCCTGGTCGTTTCCACGTCGTGCGCGTGCGGCTTGAGCATGGCGTGGTTGCGGTTGCCGACCAGAAATTCGATCAGCCGGTACTGGCGCGACTGGAAGCCCGAGGACTGGCCAAGCTGCGAGCGGAAACGCGTATACTCGCTGGGAGTCATGGTGCGCAGCACGTCCCAGGCGCCGTTGAGCTGCTCGAAGATGCGCGACATCCGCGCCAGCATCTTCATCGCGGGCTGCACTTCGTCCCTGGCGATGGCGCGGCGCGCAGCGCTGAGCTCGTGGATGGCAAGCCGCATCCACAGCTCCGTGGTCTGATGCTGGATGATGAACAGCATCTCGTCATGGGCCTCCGAGAGCGGATGCTGCGCGCCGAGGATCGCGTCCAGCGCCAGATAGTCGCCGTAGGACATACGCCGGGCGAAATCGGTCTCGGCGCCTTCGCTCGTGGGATCGTAATCGCTGGACGTCATGGCAGGCCCTTTCGATCGATCGATCCTCGCCGCGTCAGTCGAGGCCGATCAGGCGCGCGGTGATCGGGGACGACGGATCCTTCAGTCCGTCGATCACCGTAAAATGGTTGAGCCCGGGATCGACGACGAGGCGCGTCGGCACGTCGAAACCGGTCCAAACATTGGCGATCAGATCGGACTGGCGCATGAATTCGGGCCGCTCACCGCCGCCGACCCAGGCCGTGACCGGCGAATGTCCCAGCGGCAGGTGCAGCGCCGCGCTTTCAAGCGTCGCCTCCTCCATGGTCATRCGTAGCGTGTCGTTCATCTTCGTCTTGAGCAGCGGTCGCAGATCATGCAAGCCGCTGATCGAGAGCGTGCCGGCGATGCGGTTGTAGACGGCAGGCTCGAGCCGGCTGTCGTTGCACAGCATGCGCGTGACGAGATGGCCGCCCGCGGAATGGCCGGCGAGCCGGATCGGGCCGGAAACGAGCGAAGCCGCCTTGGCGATCGCGGCGGTGATCTCTGCGGTGATGTCGGAGATGCGGGCGGCCGGCGTCAGCGTGTAGCTCGGCAGCGCCACCGTCCAGCCGTGATGCCGCGCGCCTTCGGCCAGATCGGTCCAGGTCGACTTGTCGAAGCGCATCCAGTAGCCGCCGTGCACGAAGACGACGAGGCCCTTGCTGTCGCCGTCGGGCAGGATCAGGTCGAGACGCTGGCGCTCGCCCGGGCCGTAGGAGACGTCCGCGCGGAAGTCTTTCAGGCCGGCGCGGTAAGCCGCCGCCCGCTCCGCCCATTGGGCCGGCATCTTGTCCGAGCCCGGGATATGGGCCGAATTGGCATAAGCATCATCCCAATCGCGCATCGTGACACCCTAGGATTCGGCCGTCGAACCGGGCGCCAGTCTGCCACCAGTCAGGACGGCGTCCTAGTCTTTCTTTTAAGCTTAAAGTATTTGATCGCGCCCGTGTTTCAGGCAGTGGGCGCTCCAACCGAGGTGCCGCAGGGTGGGCAAAGCGATTTGTCCGCCGTAGCTCGAAGAGCGAAGGCGGAAGCGTGCCCACCCTTTCGCGCAAGATCGAAGAGAGATGGTGGGCACGGCGCAATTGCGCCTTTGCCCACCCTACAGGACCGTCCGCCCATCATTGCGAGCGCAGCGAAGCAATCCAGTCTGCTTCCGCAGCGACGCTCTGGATTGCTTCGTCGCAAGGGCTCCTCGCAATGACGGCGGAGAGACCTACGCCTTCTCCACCCCGCACCAATCCGCGATGAACAGGGCCATCGCCTTGGTCGACTTCTTCAGCGACTCCAGGTCGACGAATTCGTTGAAGCCGTGCATCTCGCCGCCGCTCGCGCCGAAGCAGAGGCTCGGGATACCGTGATTGAGACCGTAGAAGCGGGTGTCGGTGAGCGCGGTGAAGACGAGGTCTTGGATTTCGCCGCCATAGACGGTGTTGAAGGCCTTGCCGAACGCGGCCTCGGGCGCCGCGGCGTCGGTCAGTTCATACCCCTCCGACAAAAAGCCCGACCATTCGACCTCCGGCGGATTGTTGGCGAGGAAGCGGTGGTTGCGCGCGGCAGCCGCAACGCAGGCCATGATCTCCTTCTGGTGATCGGCGATCGACCAGCCCGGCAGGACGGCGATACGACAATCGACGTCGCACCAGGCCGGCACGCTGGAGGCCCAGTCGCCGCCCTTGATGATGCCAGGGTTGAAGTTGATGGGATGGTTCAGCGTCTTGAAGTACCGATCGGCTTTCGCGCGCTCGTTCCATTCGATCTCGAGTTTCTGCAGCGCCTGGATCAAATGATAGGCCGCCATGATTGCGTTGGCACCGGAGCCGGCGAAGGCAACGTGGGTCGGATGGCCCTTCACGCGCAGGCGAAACCAGATCACGCCGACCTGCGAGCGCACCATCTTGCCGCCGGTCGGCTCCGGGATGAAGCAGGCGTCGGCGCGATAGCCGCGCTGCAATGTCGAGAGCGCGCCGACGCCGGTGCTCTCCTCCTCGATCACGGACTGGAAGTGGATCCGCGCCGTCGGCTTGAAACCCGCCGCCTTGATCGCATCCAGCGCGTAGAGCGCGCCGATCGTGCCCGACTTCATGTCGCAGGCGCCGCGGCCGAACATCTTGCCGTCCTTGATGACCGGCGAGAATGGCGGCGTGTCCCACAGTTCCAGCGGCCCCGCGGGCACCACGTCGCAGTGCCCCTGGAGGATCAGCGATTTGCCGCCGTTCGTTTGCGGGCGGTAGGTGCCCACCACCGTGCGCGCCTTGGAGAAATCGTGCTCGATCGGACCGAAACCACGCAGATCCTTGAGGTCATCGACATCGATGTGCCAGTCGTCGACCTCGTAGCCGCGTTCGCGCAGGAGGTCGCCGATCATGTCCTGGCACGGCCCCTCGGCCCCGCGGGTCGAAGGGATCGCAACGAAATCGCTTGTGGTCGCAAGCTGGGCTTCGAAGCCGACATCGACGGCGTCAAGAATCCTCTGCTGCGTTTCGGCATTCATCAGGCAACTCCAAGCATCCAATTGGTCAATGGTGCGCGCAAGCTAGCCGATTTCAGCCGTTCGGGTACTCCACAAAATAAGCATCCCGCAATGCATCTTCGAGCAGCCGGCCTTCCGAATAGCCATTCAGCGTCGCAGGCCGGGTTACACCATCCAGCAGGCGCGAGCACGGCTCCGGCGCGCCCAAGACGGTGCGCACGGGGATGCACTCGGCATAGATCGGCAACTCGTAGTCCTCGTCGTCATCGGCGACACCCTTGGCGCGGACTTTGGCCGAGGCCTCCTCGATCTCCATCGCGATGAAGGAGGTCGCCTTGATCTCCTGCGTTTTGCTCTGACGCAGGGTCGCGGTGCGGTCCGGGAAGAAGCGATCGACCATGGCGATCACCGCCCGCTCCTTCTCCTCGGAATCGGTGACGAGATAGGCAGTGCCGAACGCCATCACGGCGCGGTAGTCGGCGGAATGGTTGAAGCCGCAACGCGCCAGCACGAGGCTGTCGAGATGGGCAACGGTGAGGCAGACGCGCTCGCCCCTGGTCTGATTGCGCAGCATGCGGCTCGCGCTCGAGCCGTGCCAATAGAGTTTTGTCCCTTCGCGCCAGAAGAAGGTCGGCGTGCAATAGGGCTGGCCGTCGATGACATAGGAGACGTGGCAGAGCATCGAGGAATCCAGGATGCGGTGAACGGTGTCGTGATCGTAGAAGCCGCGGTCGTGACGGCGCTTGACCTGGTTGCGCGCTGACGTCGGATAGGAATTCTGGCTTTCAGTTTGGCTCACGGCCGCTCCTGTCGGGCTTGGAACAATTCCAGGAGAGTTGTAACCGCGGATTTGGTCTGCGATAGTGCCAATTCCATGCGAAAAATTCCAACCAATTCACCCGCGCCCGCCAAGGCGGAGTTGCCCCTCGACCTCACCGGCCCGCACATCACCGCGGTCGCGTCGTCGGCGCACCGGCTGTACCAGGCGTTGTGCGACATGATCGTCTCTGGCCTCGTCAAACCCGGCGAGCCGCTGCCGCCGTCGCGGACACTGGCCAAGCAGACCGGCTTCCGCCGCAACGCCGTCGTCACTGCCTATGAGCGGCTGATCGCCGACGGCTTTGCCGACGCGACCGTTGGCTCCGGCACTTTCGTCGCCGCGCGCATTCCGGCGCCTGYGGCCGATTCGAAGAAGCCGAAGGCCGTGGTCGAAGCACCGCGGCAGGGCGCGTTCTCGCTCGGCTGCACCCATATCGACGAGCGCGCGGTGCAGCGCTTCCGTGCCTTCCTCGGACGGCGCATGCGCGCGTTCGGACCTGAGCATCTGCACTATGGTGATCCCCGCGGCAGCCGCGAGCTGCGCTCCGCGATCGCCGATCATCTGCTGTCAGCGCGTGGCCTGCGCTGTGACCCCGATCAGATCATGCTGACCTCGGGCACGCTGCACGCGTTGCGCATCGTGCTGAGCGCGATCCTGAGGCCCAACGATCAGGTCTGGTGCGAGGACCCGGGCTACCCCGCCGCGCGAAACACCATTTGGCATTGCGGTTATCGCGCCGTGCCCGTCCCCGTCGACGAGCACGGGATACGTGTCGCCAAGGGCCGCACCGCCGTATCGTCCGCACGCGCGGCCTATGTGACGCCGTCGCACCAGTTTCCGCTGGGCGTGCAGATGTCGATGCCGCGACGGCTGGAGCTGCTGGATTGGGCGAAGCAGGCCGGCGCCTTCGTGCTGGAGGACGATTACGACAGCGAGTTCCGCTATGACGGCGCGCCGTTGATGTCGCTTGCCGGCATCGATCATCTCCAGCGCGTGATCTATATGGGCACGTTCGCCAAGACGCTGTTTCCGGGCCTGCGCATCGGCTATTGCGCGCTGCCCGAGCGGCTGATCGCGGACGTCACGGCCGCGCGCGCCGCGCTCGACCGCTTTCCCGGCACGCTGATGGAGGGCGCGGTGGCCGACATGCTCAATTCCGGCGCGTTCGCCGCCAACCTGAAGCGGGTACGAAAGCTCTATCGCGAGGCGCGCGACGCGCTGGCTGAGACCCTGGAAACAGCATCCGACGGCGCGTTGTCGGTGCCTGTGCCGTCGCAAGGGCTGCACCTCGTCGCCCGGTTCGATCCATCGGTCGAGCTGTCGGCGGCGGCAGAAGCGAAGCAGGCGGCAGGCGCGGAAGGCTGGCTACTGGCCGACACCTATTCGCGCGCGCGTCCCCTGCCCGGGTTCGTGCTGGGATTTTCCGGCCACGCGGTTCCGCAACTCGTGGCCTCCGCCGAACGGCTCGCGCTGGAGTCGCGTGGCGCCTTGCGCGCGAGGAGCAAATCGGCCGGCGGGCGTGACGAACGTTCACTATGAGAATCGCCTGCCGCTCCCTACATTGCGGCATCGATGCCGGGACCTCACATCATGCTGCTGCGCCGCGCGACCTGCCTCTCGCTGCTGATCTCGGTCGCCCTCGCGACGGCGGCGCATGCCGTCACTGTCGGACGTGAACAGGACATCACCGATCTCAAGCTCGGCCAGCGCGTGCAAGTGGATGACGGAACCTGCCCCGCCGGGCAGGTCAAGGAAGTGCGCGGTGCGAGAATGACCGACAAGGGCGTCGCGCGGACCATCGCCTGCGTTCCGCGCTTCGGTCCGAAATCGAAGTGATGGTTACGACTTCGCCGGGTCGAACATGCACTGCAAGGTCGGTTTGGCGATCTTGGTGAAGGTCGAGCCGATCTCGCCCTGCTTGGACGCGGGCACCCAATCAGTCTCGATCGTTGGCACGCCGGTCTCGCTGATGCCGCGCAACAGCGCCTCGCGCAGATCGCGGTCCTCGACGGCAGCAACGGCGTGATCATGCAGGCAGCCGCAGACCTCCTCGGGATGCTCCCAGCGCCCGAGCATCCGCGGCGCACACTGACGCATGAACTCGCTGCGGGGATCCGGTAGCCTCGAAGGAGCGCGAACCTGCGCGTGGGCAGCGCTGATCGTCAGAAGCGAAACGAACGCTGCGGCGCAGAATCGGACAATCATGATGGCCTTTATCGGCTGGTTTTTCTTGTGATTTTTCTTTTGATTTTCTTGGCTGTCGATCAGAAACGCGCAGCGACCACGATCGGCTGCGGCGCCGTGGTGGTGACCGGCGAGCCGCTGTACTGGAAGGTGCCGACACCCGGGAGATTGCCGTCCGGCGCCCCCGCGAACGAAGAGCCGGCGAGCACGAAAGCGAAGGCAAGGATGAAGCTGAGCGTGCGCATGATCTCGTGTCCCAATTCCTTGGCCGGCGGTGCGTCGTCGTTGTGAAGCTGATAACCATGCGTCGTTTCGCGCGTGATGCGCCAAAAGCGGAAAATGGTTTCGTCTTTGTGAGAATTGTTTCGTCACGCGCTAGGCGACGAAACATTCAGCGGAAAATCCCAGTCTTTTCAAATGGGTCGCGCCGCGCCTGAAAGTGGCCTTGCAGGCTCTGTCCCTGCTTGGAAGCAGGCCCACACTGCGCGCCGTCACACGCACGCCTTCCGCACTTCACATGCATTTTACGTTTTTCTGCTGAAGAGAAGCCCGAACGGGGGCTGGGTTCCGTCGAACCGGGCGCGATTCGACTGCGACCCAAGCCATCGAAACCGAGAAGCCCGGAACCACCGGGCGCGTTCAGTTGAGGGATGCCATCATGACGGCGCAAGATCGCGCAACGCCGCGCGACGCGGACCTGCGGACGGACCGCGCCGACCAGCGACCCAGCCGCGTCGCTTCAATCGGGGCGATGTCGCTGCAGTCGGACCGCGGCCACGAGGCCGCGCCACAAGCATTCGTGCGGCTGACCGGCTCGCATCTCGCACAACCGCGCGCCAGCCGCACTCTCGTCACTGGGTGAACGCAAGAGCGTCACTGAGTGAACGCACGCGCGTCACTGAGTGAAGAACTCGCCGCACTTCTGGACGTTGGCGTCAGCCGGTCCCCACGGCATGACCGGTACCGTCGAGGTCGAGTTCTTCGGCGAACCTTCGATCAGCCGGTCCGAATAGACCATGTAGACCAGCACATTCCGCTTGGCGTCACAGCCGCGCACGATCTGCATCTTCTTGAAGAACAGTGAGCGGCGCTGGCGGAACATGTCGTCGCCCTGCTCCATCTTGTTCTTGAACTTGATCGGACCGACCTGGCGGCAGGCCAACGAGATATCCGAGACCTCCTCGGCAAGGCCGAGCCAGCCCTTGAAGCCGCCCTTCTCCGGCACCGTGAAATGACAGGCCACGCCCTCGACCTCGGGGTCGTCGAGGCCGTAGGTCGCGAGCTTGTCATTCGGGCTCATCCATTTGAATACCGTCGAGCGACGGAAGATCAGATCCGGCTCGTCGGCGGCGATTGCAGAACTCGCTGGGACAGCCAGCAACAGGAGGAATAAAGCAAGGCCTTTCAAGCGGATGCCGGAAAGACCGGGGAAACGAGATGACATGAAGTTCTCCGGTAACAAGTCCCGGCAATGTAGGCATGCGACAGCCGGTCAGGAAGATGAGCGGCAGCCGTCGCGGCCGCCGTTTACCGGTCCGTGAGGCTTTTTTGCTACGTCATGGACAAAATTCGCTGACGGCAGAACTGCCGTGCTAGTGAACGCGTATCCCCTCTGCGAGACTAATTTCTGAGTTGGATTGTGGATTCGAGGAATGAATAGCGTGAACGGGGCCAGTTTTTCTGCCAGGCCGGCCCGGCTGTGGCAGGTCGCCATTTTGACGGCGGCGGGTGCGATTGGCTTGACCAGCCAGGCGGACGCGGCGTTCTACTACTGGAGCGACTACTCCGACGGGTCCTACGCCGCCCGGCAGCAGCGCTATCCCGACATTCCCCGGCAGAAGCCTCAGAAGCGCAGTACGGCTGGCAAGAAAGCAGTCGTCGCCGAGAAGGAAGCCGGCACCAAGCCGCAAGGTCCGCTCGTGATCGTCGTGTCGATCGATCGGCAGAAGGTGACGGTCTACGACACTAACGGCGTGTTCGCGGAATCCGCGGTGTCGACAGGCATGAAGGGCCACTCGACGCCGATGGGCGTCTTCAGCGTGATCCAGAAGCACAAATTCCACCAGTCCAACATCTATAGCGGCGCACCGATGCCGTACATGCAGCGGATCACCTGGTCCGGCATCGCCATGCATGCCGGCGTGCTGCCGGGCTATCCGGCCTCGCACGGTTGCATCCGCATGCCGATGGCGTTCGCGGTGAAGATGTGGAATTGGACCAGGATGGGCGCGCGCGTGATCGTCTCGCCCGGCCAGATGTCGCCGCAAAATTTCTCGCATCCCCTGCTCGYCTCGGTGCGCGTGCCGCCGCAGCCCGCCGCCAGCCTGGAGCCGCAGACCAATGTCGGCGACAAGGCCGACAAGGGCGCCGCACCAACCAAAGTCGGCGAAGCAAAACCCGTCGAGACGAAGACCGCCAGCGCGGAGAGCGCGCTCGAGCTGCGTTCGTCGCTCGGCCATACCGTGATGTCGGATGTGACCACCGGCAATGCACCGGTGCGCGCGGAAGCAGCCGCTCCCCCCGACAAGGTTGAGGCCAAGTCTGAAAAGACCGCCGAGGCATCTGACCCGGTCAAGCCGCAGTCGGAAGAAGCCGCCAAGCCCGCAAGCACCGACGCAAAGCCCGTTGAGGCCGCAGAAGCGCCCAAGACTGCAGAAGCGCCCAAGGCTGAAGCCGCCGAGCCCGCGAAGAAACCCGATGCGCCCGCTGCCGCACCGGCGCTCACCGCCTCGCCCGACGCCAAGAAAGACGAGACCCGCGTCGCTGATCCTGCGCCTGCCGCGAAGCCGGAGACGCCCAAACGGGCCGGCCAGATCGCGGTGTTCATCAGCCGCAAGGATTCCAAGCTCTACGTGCGGCAGAACTTTGCGCCGCTGTTCGAGGTTCCCGTCACGATCGCTGCGAGCGAGCGGTCGCTCGGCACCCACGTCTTCACCGCCGAGGTCGACAAGACCGACACCAACGCGCTGCATTGGTCGGTGGTATCGCTGCCGGTCTCCGCCCGCGCCGCCGCGCGCGAGGATGACAGCCGCGTGACACTCCGCCAGCGCGGCGCCGCCGTGATCCCCGTCGCCGCCAAGCCCGTTACAGCCAAGCCCGTGGTCACGCCGGACAGCCCGGCCGAGGCACTCGACCGTATCTCGATCCCGGCCGACACCATGGCAAAGATCAACGAGATGCTGACATCGGGCGGCTCGATCATCGTCTCCGACCAGGGCATCAACCAGGGCGAGACCGGCGAAGGCACCGACTTCATCGTCCGCCTGTACTAGAGCGCTTTCGAGCGAAGTGGCGCCTTGCCGCGTCCGATAACGCGGTGTTGACCAGGCGCGTCGCGCCGACGCAGTAAGGTGAGTCCCGGATCACGTCGGGGGACGTTGCCATGCTGAACCGCAGGACCATGCTCGCCGCGCTTGTCGCGACGACCGCGTCTGCTGGACGCAGCCGCGCCGATGGCGGCATGAGCCGGATCTCGGCCTATGCGTTCTCCTTCCCTGCATTATCAGGCGACGACATCCGCCTTGCCGCGTTCACGGGCAAGCCGCTGCTGGTGGTCAACACCGCTTCGCTCTGCGGCTACACTCCGCAATACGCGGGCCTCCAAGAGCTCTGGAGCGAGTTTCGCGAGCGCGGGCTCACCGTGATCGGCGTGCCCTCCAACGATTTCGGTGGCCAGGAGCCCGGCGGCACCAGCGAGATCACGGAGACCGCACACCACCAATACGGCGTTACCTTCCCGATCGCGGCCAAGGCCGTGGTGGTCGGCGCCAAGGCGCATCCGTTCTACAAATGGGCGGCCGAGGCGCGCCCCCGCGACGTTCCGCGCTGGAACTTCCACAAATACCTGATCGGGCGCGACGGCTACATTGCCGAGGTGTATCCGTCTGCGGTCGATCCGACGGACACACGGGTCAAGACGGCGATTGCGAAGGCGCTGGCCGACAGCTGACACCCGCAGCCCGCATCCGGTTGGGCACAATTGTGGCGGGGTGCCAAACAGCCGTTGCAATGACGAGGGCCCACCATCTAGGCTAGGACTATCAAGGGGCAGGATGGTTTTGCCAGAGGCGAAAAGCTGCGGCGGAACAACGGGATCAATCTCGAGGACAACACCATGCGTGTGGCGGCAGGACTGATTTTGGCAAGCGCGATGTCGGTTGCGATGGCAGGCGCAGCGTGGTCGCAGACCCCGGCCGCAAAGCCCGCAGCCGCCACCCAGGCGGCACCGGCTGCAGCCCCCGCCGCGGCACCGGCGCCCGCTCCCGCGGCGGCAGTTGCTGCACCGACGCAAGCGGCCTTCCCGCCCCCGCCGAAACAGGCGCCCCAGCCCGCCCGCGCGGCCTGCAACACGCCCGGCGCGCTCGGCGTCGCCCGCACCGTCGAGATCGACACCACGGGTGGTCCGGGCTTCGGCTTCGAGCATTTCAAGGAGCTCGACTTCCTGCGCGACAAGGAGGTCGTGCTGACCTTCGACGACGGCCCCTGGCCGAAGAACACGCCCGCCGTGTTGAAGGCTCTCGCCGACGAATGCACCACCGGCATCTTCTTCTCGATCGGCAAGCACGCGACCTATGAGCCGGAGATCCTGAAGCAGGTCTATGCGGCCGGCCACACCGTCGGCGCCCACACCTGGTCGCACGCCAACCTCAACAACAAGAAGCTCACGGAAGCGCAGCGCAAGGAAGAGATCGAGAAGGGATTCTCGGCGGTGAAGTGGGCGCTCGGCGGCATCTCGCCCTCACCGTTCTTCCGCTTCCCGGCGCTCCAGCACCCGCCGGAGATGGTTACCTATCTCGGCAACCGCAACGTCGCGATCTTCTCCTGCGACATCGACTCCTTCGACTTCAAGGCCTCGAAGCCCGAGAAGGTGATCGAGACCGTGATGAAGAAGCTCGACACCAAGGGCAAGGGCATCATCCTGATGCACGACTTCCAGAAGCACACGGCGGAGGCCCTGCCCGAGCTGCTCAAGCGCCTGAAGGCCGGCGGCTACAAGGTGGTGGCGATGCGCGCCAAGTTCCCGGCCTCGACGCTGCCCGAATACGACCAGGAGCTGCTCAAGGACGTCAAGCTGCCGACGGTGAGCACGCGCCCGGTCAATTCCGTCGTGACGACGGTCTCGGAATAGACCGCAATTGTCTTTCCGGTTTGAAGGTTACGTCATCATATCGGCGGACGGCATGCTTGCCGATCCGTCGCACATCATGCCCTCAACGTTGGTGTTCGAAGGCGACAAGCGCTTTTTCGAGCAAGCGCTCGATCGAGCCGCGGTCGTCGTGCACGGCGGACACTCGCACGAGCAGCAGCCGAATTCGCCGAAGCGCAAGCGGCTGATCCTCACCCGCAAGATCAAGGCGCTCACCGTCGACCCGGAGATGCCGAACGCGACGCTGTGGAATCCCGAGCATGCGAGCTTCGAGGAGGCCTGCGCTTTCGCCGGTGTCGCCTCCGGCACGGTCGCAATCATCGGCGGCCCCGTCGTGTTCGACATGTTCATGGACCGCTACGACACGTTCTGGCTGTCGGAAGCCCCGCATGTGCGGCTGCCCGGCGGCGAAGGCTGCTTTGTCGGCGTGCCGGAGCGGACGCCGCATGAGGTGCTGGCGTCGCACGGGATGAAGCCTGGGGCGCCGTATCTGCTCGACGCGGCGCATGACGTCACGGTTACGCCGTGGCGTCGAGTCTAGCACAGGCGATCTGCGCTACGGCGTCGGAAGGTGATAGGCCAGCACGCCGCGCAGCGTGTGCACCGTGCCGCCCGCGCTCAGGCTGGTCATGAAATCAGACGCCAGATCGTCTCGCGCCCCGAGATGCGTGACGCGATATTCGGCGCGGGCGGAGATGCTATCGGTGAAGAAGCGCTCGAAGCCGCCACCGAAGGTCGCGCCGTGATATTCCCGCGTCGGAGCGGTGCCGGGAAATCCGAGGAAATTGTACGAGATCGACTGCGCCGTCGTTCCGCTGTAGCCGCCGAGCAGGTAGACCAGCGTCTCCGGCGCCACGAGATAGCCGACACGTCCGCCGACGGTCCAACCCCGCTTCACCGCCGCGAGATCCGACGAGATCGCAACACCTCCGCCCGATGCGTTGACCTTGGCGCCGCCATTGGTTCCGGCATCGATCAAGCCGAATGCGCCAAGGACCCATTTCGGCGCGACCTGGCGATCGTAGCCGATCGTGAAAGTGCCGCCGACGTCGGCGCCGCCCAAACCGGACGCATTGAAATCCAGCACACCGGCGAACGAGCCTGCGACATGGGGCGTGATGACGTCGCCCCCGATACCCGCGCCGACGTAAAGATACCCGCGCCGACGTAAACGCCCGTCCATGTCGGATTTAGCACCGGCGCCACTGAAGCGGTCGCCGGTCCGCCGAACTGGCCGAAGCGATAGGCCGCACCGATCCTGACCACATGCTCGGACAGGTCCGTGGTCCAGACCGCGCCGAGCGGATCGACCGTCGTGTTGCGGCCAAGCGCGACGTAGCGGTATTCGCCGCGCAGTGACACGTTGCTCGCGAGGCGATATTCCGCGCCGGCGCCGACTGTGTAACCGTGCGACGTCAGCCCCGATTCCTGCACCGTGAACGAAGGCCCTCCCCCGAGGATCACGTAGTTCAAGTTCCAATTGTTGATGCGCATCTCGCTGTAGCCGGCGAGGCCGTAGAGCAGGATATCGGGCGTGACCAGAAATCCAGCACGGCCGCCGATCGTCCAGCCCTGATCCAGCGACGGCAGCGCAGCACTCAGGCTCTGGCCAAAGAACGGGCTCGACGCACTGGCCGTCGTTCTCTGGCGCGACCAGTCATAATCGACAAAGCCGCCGACCACGAAACGCGGCGCAACCTGGACGTCAAATCCGGCGAAAACCGACAGCCCGAGGTCGGCGCCCTGCAAGCCGTCGAGGCTGAACAAATCCGGGCCACCGCCGACCGGCGCCAGGTTCGACCGTCCGGTCGCGAAGTCGAAGCCCAGTCCGCCGCCGACGTAAAACTGGGTCCAGTTCGCCACGGGCGCCGCTAGCGGCCGCGCCTTCACGGGCAAGTCTGCTGCACAGGCCGCGGTTACAGAAACGGCCACGACATGCGCCGCCCCCAGAACGACAGCAGCGCGTGCCGCCGCCTTGCGCTTCGATTGAACCAAGTCCGCCCCCAATCACCCAGTGCCGATTGCGCCTGTGCAATCGGAACTGTCGGTACTATTGGGCCCGGACGGATTCCGACAAGTGGAGAGACCGGTCGATCCGCAGCGGCCACGATTTTGTGGAACCGCTGTGATCTCAAAACCATAATCTGTGAATGATGGTTCATGCACTCGTCGCAAACGGACGAGCCATCAACTCGCTTTACACGTCCCCGTAGGCCGTCTCGGCCGAGCGCGTAGCGCGGCCGTAGCCCATGATCATGAACAGCGCGCCGATGATCGAGAGATTCTTCAGCGCATCGACCACCATCCTGGCGTTGTCGGGCGTGGCCTGATTCCAGAAATCGGAGAACAGGACGGTCGAGACCGCGATGTAGATGATCATGAGCAATGCGAAAAAGCGCGCGCCGAAGTTCAGCGCAATCATCAGGCCTGCAATGATCTCGAGCCCGCCGCCCGCGATCGCCAGCAGTTGCGGCGTGGTCATGGCGGTCGCCGTCTCGATCTGCTTGGTGTAGGACTCGATGACCTCAGGCACCACCACCTTGGTGGCGATGAAATCGGCCGTCGCCTGGAGGGGAAAGAACTTGGTCGCGCCCGTGTAGATGAACAGCACGGCGAACAGGATTCGCCCGAAAGTCACGAACGCTGGCATGATCGGCCTCTTGGCTCAGGCTTTTTGAAAAAGGCGTCTTGACGAGAGCACCGGGCGATTATGAAGAGTCGTGCGCCGGTTTACAAACGGGGAAATGGCGAACTGCGAGCAATTCAAAGTTGGCGACGCGGGCGGTGCGCCTTCTCCCCTTGTGGGAGAAGGTGGCATAGGCGGCCTGCGGCCGCCGTTCTTAAGAACGCCGAAGCGAAGCTTCGGCTATGGCGCCGGATGAGGGGTATCTATCCGCGAGCTCAATAGCGGTGGGACTCGTGGATAGAGACCCCTCACCGTCTCGCCGCTAACCACCCTCTCCCACAGGGGGGGAGGGTAAGACGGCATCTTACGTAAACAACGTCGGCTGCTGCCGTGCAGCGCGCTCCTGCGCTTCCACGACCGCAACGGCCGTCATGTTGAGGATGCCGCGCGCGGTCACCGAGGGCGTGAGGATATGGGCGGGGCGTGCCGGGCCGATCAGGATCGGGCCGACGGGGAGCGCATCCGCCAGCGACTTGATCATCTGATAGGCGACGTTGGCGGTGTCGAGGCTCGGCATGATCATGATGTTGGCCTCGCCCTCGAGCTTGGAGTGCGGCAGCACCATTTTCCGCGCAGCAGCTGAAAGTGCCGTGTCGCCCTGCATCTCGCCGTCGGCCTCGATCTCCGGATGCTTCTCCTTCAACAGCTGGGTCGCCCGGCGCATCTTGCGCGAGGACTCGGTGTCGTAGCTGCCGAAATCCGAGTGCGAGACGAAGGCGATCTTCGGCTTGATGTTGAAGCGCTGGACGTGGACCGCCGCCAGCGAGGCGATCTCGGCGAGCTCTTCGGCGCTCGGWTTGGGCCGAACCTGCGTGTCGGCGATGAAGAAGGCGCCCTTGCTGGTGATCAGCAGCGCCAGTGCCGCATAGTCGATGATCCCCGCGGAGAAGCCGATGATCTCGCGGACATGGCGGAGGTGGTGCATGTAGCGGCCTTCGACGCCGCAAAGCATGGCATCCGCCTCGCCGCGCATGACCGCGAGCGCGGCGATCACCGTGTTGTTGGTGCGCACCACCGTGCGCGCCGCATCCGGCGTCACGCCGCGGCGGCCGGCGACCTCGACATAGGATTGCACATAGGAGCGATAGCGCGGATCGTCCTCGGGATTGACGAGGTCGAAATCCTTGCCTGCCTTGATCGACAGGCCGAAGCGCTTGATGCGCGCCTCGACGACCGAGGGACGCCCGACCAGGATCGGCGTCGCCAGCTTCTCCTCCAGCACCACTTGCGTGGCGCGCAGCACGCGCTCGTCCTCGCCTTCGGCGTAGATCACGCGCACCGGCTGGGTCTTGGCCTTTGCGAACATCGGCTTCATGACGAGGCCGGAGCGGAAGGCGAAGCGCTCGAGCAGCGCGGTGTATTCGTCAAAGTTGGTGATGGGGCGCGTCGCGACGCCCGACTCCATCGCCGCCTTGGCGACGGCGGGCGCGATGCGCAGAATCAATCTGGGATCAAAGGGGCTCGGAATCAGCGAGCCGGGGCCGAAGCCCTGCGTTTCGCCGGTGTCAAAGCCCTGCGCGACCGCATCCGACGGCGCCTCGCGCGCGAGCTGCGCAATGGCCTCGACCGCGGCGTGCTTCATCTCCTCGTTGATGGCGCTGGCGCCGACGTCGAGCGCGCCGCGGAAGATGAAAGGGAAGCAGAGGACGTTGTTGACCTGGTTCGGATAGTCGGAGCGGCCGGTGCAGATCATGGCGTCGGGGCGCACCTTCCGCGCCTCCTCCGGCATGATCTCCGGGGTCGGATTGGCGAGCGCCATGATCAGGGGCTTGTCGCCCATCGCCTTGGCCATCTCCGGCTTGAGCACCCCTGGTGCCGACAGCCCGATGAAGATGTCGGCGCCGCCGATGACGTCGCCCAGCGTGCGCTTGTCGGTCTTCTGCGCGTAGACCGCCTTCCAGCGGTCCATCGTGGTGTTGCGGCCTTCGTGCACGAGGCCGTCGATGTCGCAGACCCAGATGTTCTTGCGCTGCGCGCCCATCGACACCAGAAGGTTGAGCGTCGCGATCGCGGCGGCCCCTGCCCCCGACGCGACGATCTTGACGTCGGACAGCTTCTTGCCGTTCAGCCTGAGACCATTGGTGATGGCGGCGGCGACGATGATGGCGGTGCCGTGCTGGTCGTCATGAAAGACCGGGATCTTCATGCGCTCCTTCAGCTGCGCCTCGATCTCAAAACATTCCGGTCCGCGGATGTCCTCGAGATTGATGCCGCCGAAGGTCGGCTCGAGCGCGGCCACGGTCTCGACCACGCGCTCGATGGTGTCGGCGGCGATCTCGATGTCGAACACRTCAATGCCGGCGAATTTCTTGAACAGGACGGCCTTGCCCTCCATCACCGGCTTGGAGGCCAGCGGGCCGATATTGCCGAGGCCGAGCACCGCGGTGCCGTTGGAGACCACCGCGACCAGATTGGCGCGGGTGGTGAGCGTAGCGGCCTCCGCCGGGTTCTTGGCGATCTCGGTACAGGCGGCGGCAACGCCCGGAGAATAGGCAAGCGCGAGGTCGCGCTGGTTGGCGAGCGGCTTGCTCGCCTGGATCTCGAGCTTTCCGGGGCGCGGCAGACGGTGATAGGCCAGCGCCGCCTGGTGGAGATCATCAGAATAAGACGACATGCGGTGTCTCGCCTCGCGTTACCGGCTTCAAAATGCCTCATCCGGAGCCGCCGCCCAAGCGGACGGTATTTCCGGGTCATGGAAACGGGATGAAGCACGGCGGGCGCCCCGGTGGCAACATCCGATTACGGCCCCGTCAACAGGGCGCATGGTCAAATACCTGATAGCGCTAGCTTTCCCTAGACCGCGCGGCATTTCCCGAATATGGCAGGTTGCGCAGTGCAAAACGGGCAACTGGAGCTGGGAATGAAGCGGATCCTGATCGGCCTGATCGTGGCAGCCGTGCTTGCCGCGGGCGGATGGTTCGGCTTCAACTTCTATGTCCAGCACCGCGCGACCAGCGAGGTCGAGGCGGCGTTCGAGCAGATGCGCCAACAGGGCGGCAAGGCGAGCCACGGCAAGATCACGTTCGAGCTCGCGACCCGGACGCTGACGATCGAGGATATCGCGGTCACTCCCGGCAACCTGCCGCAGGCGCAGATCAAGATCGCCGGCATCAAAGGAACGGGCGTTCGCCTGGTCGACGATATCAGGTTTTCGGCCGACAGCATCGACATCACCGGTGTTGAGGTCGCACTGGGCCATGCTCCCCCGGCAAAACTGAAAGTCTCCTACAAGATCCCGCAATTGACGATGCGCGACTACGCCGGTCCCGTTCACGCCGCAGCTGGGCCAGCGGACAACTCCCCGATCGAGATGTACCGCTATGCGCTCAGCCAGTACACGGGCGTCACGGCCTCGTCGCTTACGGCCCCGACACTGACGATGAGTTTCGATTCCGGCAACGCTGCCGCCGGCAGCGGCGAGTTCACCTATACCGGGCTGGCGATCCAGAACCTCAAGCACGGCAAGATCGATGCGATGAAGGCCGACCGCGCCGTCATCTCGGTCGAGGTGAAGCAGCCAGGCAAGCCGGACAAGCTGACAGGCGAGCTGTCGAACATCATCGTCAACGATTTCGATGCCACCGCGATCCTCGCGGCGCTCGATCCGCAGACGAGCGGCGACGACAACTATCGCCGGGTCTACCGGCAAGTCTCGGCAGGCCCGTACACGCTCAAATCGGCACAGGCGATGCGCGTCGATATCGACGGCTTCGCCATCGAGGACATCGCCGTGCAGCCGTCGAAATTCCGGCTGGCCGACGTGCTCGCCGCGCTGCCGCAGGATCAATCGGCGCCCCAGACGCCAGCGCAGGCGCGCGACCTGCTGGAGAAGATCGCCGGGGTCTACGAGGGTATTCGCATCGGCAAGGCCGAGATGGGCAAGACGTCGATCGGGACGCCGCAGGGAACAGCCAAGATCAATGCGGTCAGGTACCGCGAGGGCGAGTTCGCCGTCGAGGGCGTCGATACGCCGTCGCCGCAAGGGCAGTTCAAGATGGAGCGCTTCGCGCTCAAATCGTTCAGCATTACGAACCTGATGCGCTGGGCCGCTGGCCTCAGCAATCCCGGGCAGGCGCCCTCGCCCGACCAGATGCTGGGCTTGTTCCGGGTGCTCGAAGGTGCCGAGATCAAGGGCGTGGTCTCGCCCTTCAAGAACACGCGGCAGCTCGTCACCATCGACACGATCAGCCTGAATTGGGGCCAGCTGGTCGGATCGATCCCGAGCAAGGCCAATCTGGTCGTGAAGATGGTCACGCCGACCGATCCCTCCAATCCGGCGCAGCGGCCGCTGATCATGGCGGGCGTGGACAAGCTGGCGATCGACCTCGATCTCGGCGCCGCCTGGACGGAGTCCTCGGGCGCGTTTGCGCTTGCGCCCGCCACCATTGATCTCGGCAACCTCGCCAAGGCGCAGGCCCGCTTCGCGCTCGCCAATGTGCCGCGCGGCCTGTTCACCATGACCGACCCGATGGAGGCTATGAGTGAGATGGCGCAGGTCGAGACCGGCACGCTCGAACTCTCCCTGCGTGACAGCGGCGTCGTCGATCTCGTCGTGGCGCAGTTCTCGCGCATGCAAAATGTCAGCCGCGACGCCGCCCGCAGTACCATCGCCGAGATGATCCGCGCGCAGGGCGAGAAGGTCACGGCCGCCAATCTCGATGCCAAAGCGGCGGTCGATGCACTCGCCGGCTTCGTCGAGACCTCAGGTCAGACGCTGACGATCAAGCTGACCCCGCTCGGCAAGGTGCCGGTGCTTCAGCTCATGGACGCACTGAACAGCGAGCCGATCGTCGCGCTGGCGCAGTTCAGGATCGAGGCGTCGACGGGGCTGTAGGCGACGGCGGTGGTCTTGTGTTCCGGACGCGCTGCAGCGTTCTTACGCTGCTGCGCAGAGCCGGCAACTGTTATGTCGGCTTGACGTTCAGGTAGGGCTTCCTGTCGCGCATCATGGCGTTGAGGACCGTCAGCAGCTTCCTGGCGACGGCAATGAGGGCGAGTTTGGCTGGTTTGCCGGCCTGTCGCAATCGTACGTAAAAGACCTTG
>NZ_JBFRFR010000081.1:0-35668 GCF_052114925.1 Bradyrhizobium sp. 2TAF36
CAAGAACGGCATCAGCCAGCGTTCAAGTTCGTCTTCCCATCCCGGCATGGTCAGCCCTCCAAGAGCCGACCACCCATGAATCATTGAAAAATTGATTCGGGAATCCTATAAAACGCGACAAAATCAAAAATCTGCCAAAGTAGTGCTAGGTTGAATAGCGGCGGCGGGATCAGGGCCGGCCGGCCGCGATCCGTGGCACCCTGTCGGCAAATTTAAGCTGGATCCAGCCGTCGGGGGGCTGTTTCCGCCCCACCCTCCCTTGGGGATTTGAACCGGACCAGGCCTGTGCTGGGTCAGGCTCCATGCACGGACCAAGCGGAGGATCGTGCCCCTCACGCACCGCCCTTCAAATTGGGCAAGCCGGCCGCCTATTGCACCGCGAAGCCAATTGCGCCGCAACATTCAAAATGAGACTGCCCGTCAAGCCGCACGATGCGCCCATACGTGCACTGCATCCGACTTCGGTTAGCCTTCGTTCAACAGCCGGGCGCCTTTCGGGAGCCACGGCGCCGCGCCAATTCAGCGAAAAATTTGGCCATAGAGGGAGGAATGAAATGTTGAAATGCAGTGTGGGACTGATCGCGCTAAGCAGCCTTTTCCTTTCAGGCGCGGCAATCGCCCAGGAAAAGATCAAGGTCGGCGTCACCGCAACGCTGGAAGGCACCTACACGGTGCTCGGCGAGGACGGCATGCGCGGCCACCAGACGGCGCTCAATGTGCTTGGCAAGAAGGTCGGCGACAAAGAGCTTGAATTCATCGTTGCCTCGACCGACGCGACACCGGATTCCGCGGTGCGCGCCGTGCGCAAGCTGATCGAGCAGGACAAGGTGCAGATCCTGTTGTCGCCTCTCTCCGGCGACGAGGGCATTGCGGTCAAGAACTTCGCTAAGACCCATCCCGAGTTGACCTTCATCAATGCGGCATCCGGCGCGCAGGAGACGACCTATGTCGATCCCGCTCCGAACTTCTTCCGCTACAACATGGACGGCGCGCAGTGGCAGGTGGGCCTCGGCAAATACGCCTATGAAACCARGAAATATCGCAAGATCGCGACCGTCGGCGAGGACTATTCCTTCATCTACACCCAGGTGTTCGGCCTCGTGCTCGAATTCTGCGGCGCCGGCGGCCAGGTCACCAACCGGCAATGGGTGCCGCTCGGCACCAAGGATTTTGCCTCCGTCATCGCGGCGCTGCCCGACGATGTCGATGCGATCTATCTCGGCCTCGGCGGTGCGGATGCCGTCAACTTCCTGAACCAATACCAGCAGGCCGGCGGCAAGGCGCATCTGATGGGCGGCTCCATCATGATCGACCAGACCATCCTGTCCTCGAAGGGCAACGCCAAGAATGCGCTGGTCGGCACCATCGCGGCGAGCGGCCAAGCCGACACCTGGGAGGATCCGGGCTGGCAGAAGTTCGTGAAGGCGTATCAGGACGCGTTTCCGCCCAACAAGCGCTTCCCGAGCCCATCGCTTCTTGCGACCAACTACTACGGCTCGACCATGGCGCTGATCCTCGCGCTCCGTGAGGTCAATGGCGATCTTTCCAACAACCAGGCCAAGTACAAGGAGGCGCTGGCCAAGATCGAGATCGACGCACCGAACGGCAAGATCAAGCTTGACGCCAACCGCCAGGCGATCGGCACCAACTTCGTCACCGAGGTCGTCGATGACGGCAAGGGCGCGCTGTTCAGCAAGGTCGTGAAGGTGATCCCGAACGTGAACCAGACGCTCGGTTACGATCCGGCGGTGTTCGCCAAGATCGGACTGCCGAGCCGCACGGTCCCGGAATGTAAGAAGTACTGACGCATTCACCGTCGCTCGTTTCGCATGCTCTCCGGCAACCGGGAGCGATTTGCAGGCGCGATATCTTGCGCTCTTGCAATCTCGCCCCGGTTGTTGAACGCTGACTGAAAAGACAAGAACATTCAGGAGGGAAGGCATGAGCCGGGCGCTTGCCGTCTTTCACGGCCGGTTCGGTCGGGCGACGGTCTATCAGTTGAACCGCCCCTTCAACGTGCACGCACATCGCGAAGGTCATCTGATCTTCCATGTTGGCGGCCAGTCCGCATGCATCGACGTCTGTAACGGGCACTACGACCTTACGGAAAGCYCCATCGTCGCGGTCAATCCTTGGGAGCCTCACAATTTCCTGCCGTCCGATCTCGACGGTGGCGCGATCTTCTTCGTGCTCTACGTCAATCCGGAGTGGTTCGCCCCCGATGCGCCCGGCGCCGACCGCCTGCGTTTCGGCCGCACCCAGTTCAAGCGCACGGTCGCACTCGACAAGCACATCAGACGAACCGCAGCGCTTGTGTGCGGCGCACCGTCGCTCTCCAGCCTCGATGCCGAGCTGCGGCGGCTGATCGACATCTGCTACGACGAAAGCTGGCAGCAGGCCGAGATCGCGCGCGACGCGCGCACGGCCGGCGCCGTCACCGACTTCCGCGTGCGCAAATGCATCAAGCTGATGTCGGAAAGTCCGGGCGCCGAAATGGAGCTCGACACGATCGCGCGCGAATCCGGCCTATCGCGACCGCATTTCTACCGGCTATTCCGCACCCAGACCGGCGTCACGCCGCATCTCTACCTCAACACCCTGATCATGGAACAGGCGCTGGAAGCCCTTGTCGCCGGCGAAGCACCGATCGCCGACATCGGCTTCGACCTCGGCTTCTCCTCGCAAAGCGGCTTCACACGCTTCTTCACCGCCAATGTCGGGATGGCGCCGACCGATTACCGCCGCGCCGCCAAGGTTTTGCGGGCCTGACCGCGCGCGAAAAGATACTGACGATCAAACGCTCCCCTTGTGCCCTCGCTAAGATGGTCGGAACGCGATCCCGAAAAGAGGATCGCAAGTCCGGGAGGACGCACGTCCATGGCGAGGTACGCAGCCTACGCAAGGCTGTTCGACCAGCGTTCAAAACATGAGGCAGGGCGAGGTCGAAGCGGCCTGATCGCGCCCTCTTCCCGTTTGCGGGGGCGCCAGGCGGGGATGAGGCAGTTGACATGACGCGCTTCGTCGAACGTCATCCGGCCTGGGCCCTGATCGTGATCGTCGCGATCGCGCTCGCACTGTGGCTGACCTTGGCGGTGTGGCCGCCCGGACTTGAAGAGGCGATCGGCCGCAAGCGGGTCTTCCTGAACGCCGTGTTCAACGGCATCACGCTCGGCGGCCTCTACTTCCTTGTCGCCAGCGGTTTCACCCTGATCTTCGGCCTGATGCGCAACGTCAACCTCGCGCACGGCTCGCTGTATTTGTTCGGCGGCTATGTCGGCTACGCCATCAGCGCCTCGACCGGCTCCTGGCTCCTCAGCTTCATCGTCGCCTTCATCCTGACGGCGCTGGTCGGCGTCCTGCTTCAGCTCATCGTCTTCCGCCGCATGGAAGGCCAGGACTTGCGGCAGACCATGGTGACGATCGGTCTCTCGATCGTTTTCGCCGATCTCATGCTGTGGGCTTGCGGCGGCGACTTCTATCAGATCCAGACACCGAACTGGCTGATCGGCCCGATCGAGCTGCCGCTGGTCACTGCGGTGAAATCCTCGGGCGAACCGGTCTATCTCCGCTATCCCCTGGTCCGGCTGGTGATCTTCGCCGCGTCCGTCGTGATCGGCCTGGCGATGTGGCTGGCGCTCAACCGCACACGCATCGGCATGATCATCCGCGCCGGTGTCGACGATCGCGACATCCTGGCCGCGACCGGAGTGCGGAACCAGCTCGTCTTCGTGCTGGTCTTTGCGCTCGGTGCCGGGCTTGCCGGCATCGCCGGCGTCGTCGGCGGCACCTTCCAGTCTCTCTCGCCTGGCGAAGACATCCGCTTCCTGCTTGCCTCGCTCGTCGTCGTCATCGTCGGCGGCATGGGCTCGATCCCCGGTGCCGCGCTCGGCGCGCTCATCATCGGCCTCGCCGAACAGCTTGGTTCGGTCTACATCCCGACCTACGCCATCGTCGTGACCTTCCTGATCATGGTGCTGGTACTGGCAGTCCGGCCGCAAGGCCTGTTGGCGAGGCGCTGAGATGTCGCTCGCCCACGACGCCCGCGTCACCGTTCGTCCCGCCGCAGCCGCGCAGCGCCCCACCTTGCGCGGATGGCCGGAGATCAACAATCCCGCAGCCTGGATTGTCGCGGCCATTCTCCTGATCATGCCGCTGATAGCCAACGGCTTCTTCCTGATCGAGATCTTTGCGACCACGCTGATCCTCGGCATCATGGCGCTGAGCCTGATGTTCCTCGCCGGCTACGGCGGCATGGTCAGCCTGATGCAGCTCACCATCGCAGGCTTCTCCGCCTATATGGTCGCGGTGTTCGGCGTCAGCGGCAACGCCAATATCAGCCTGGGTTGGCCGTGGTGGCTCGCGGTCCCGATGGCGCTCGCGCTCGCGACCCTGTTCGGCACGCTTGGCGGCGCGCTGGCCGTGCGCACCGAGGGCATCTACACCATCATGATCACGCTCGCGATCGGCGCGGCTTTCTATTATTTCACCAACCAGAACTGGGCGATCTTCAACGGCCATACCGGCATCAACACCGTCGCCACGCCGCATTTCTGGGGCGTCAACTGGCGCGCCGACATTCCTTTCTATTATATCGTGCTCGCGGTTGCTGCGCTGTGCTACTTCGCCGTTGAATACATCTCCCGCGCACCATTCGGCCTGGCGCTGCAAGGTGTGCGCGACAATCCCCGCCGCATGGCGGCGCTCGGCTTTAACGTCAATGCGCACCGCGTCGCCGCCTACGCCTTCGCGTCCTTTGTCGCGGCGCTGGCCGGCGTTCTCCAGGTCTGGAACTACGGGCAGATCTCGCCGGGATCCGTGAGCGTCGGCGCCTGCATCGATATCCTCATCATCGCCGTCGTCGGCGGCATCACGCGTCCCATCGGCCCCTTCATCGGCGCGCTGATCTTCGTGCTGCTACGCACCTTCGCGCTCGACTTCCTGGTCAAGCTCGGGCTCGACGGCAACCGTTTCCGGCTGCTGATCGGCCTCGGTTTCCTCGCCATCGTCTTCTGGTCCTCGGACGGCGTGATCGGGCTCTGGCAGAGCTGGCGACAGCGCCAGCGATCCGGCGCGGCCCGTTCAAGCGAACGTCACGGCCGAGGATCTGGTCAAGGATCCGGTCATGGATAGCGTCGCGCAACGCCTCTCAGCCGTCGGCGCCGGCGCGGCGCTGGAGCTTCGCGGCGTGACGCGCCTGTTCGGCGCGCTGGCCGCGCTCACCGACGTCACCATTACCGTGCGCCCCGGCGAGCGGCGCGCGGTGCTCGGCTCGAACGGTGCCGGAAAAACCACCCTGTTCAACTGCATCGCCGGCGATTTCCCGCCCTCCTCCGGCACCATCCGGTTCTTCGGCGAGGACGTCACCCACTTCCCGCCCTACGAGCGCATCCGCCGCGGCCTGCGCCGGACCTACCAGATCTCAGCGCTCTTTCCCGGTCTCACCGTCCAGGACAACGTCTACCTCGCCTGCCGCGGCGTCTCGCGCGGACGCTTCTCGTTCCTGCGCCCCGGACAGAACGACGCGCTGATGAGCGCGGCCGATAATCTCGTGCAGGCCGTCCATCTCACAGGCGTGAAGGACCAGCGCGTCGCGGAGCTTGCGCATGGCCAGCAGCGTCAGCTCGAGATCGCACTGGCGCTCGCCGGCGCGCCGCGCTTCGTGTTGTTCGACGAGCCGGCCGCGGGCCTGTCTCCGACCGAGCGTGCCGAGCTGGTCGAGATCCTGACCTCGCTGCCGGCGCATATCGGCTACATCATCATCGAGCACGACATGGACGTGGCGCTACGCGTCGTCGAGAGCGTCACGATGATGCACAACGGGCGCATCTTCAAGGAAGGCCTGCCGCAGGAGATCGAGTCCGATCCAGAGGTGCAGGAGCTTTACCTCGGAGGCGGCCATGAATGAGGTCCGCCGCTCCGCCGCCGCCCTCGAAGTCCGCGGCCTCGACGTCTACTACGGGCATTCGCATGCGCTGCAAGGCGTGGACCTGACGCTCGAAGCCGGCGTATTCTCGGTGGTCGGTCGCAACGGCATGGGCAAGACCACGCTGTGCAAGGCGATCATGGGGCTGGTGCCGGTCAGCGGCGGCTCGATCCGCGTCCGCGGCGACGACGTCACCCGGCGGCCGCCCGCCCACATAGCTCGGCTTGGCGTCGGCTACGTGCCGCAGGGCCGGCGGCTGTGGCGCTCGCTCAGCGTCGACGAGCATCTGCAGCTTGCCGCGGGCCTGCGGCGCGGGGCTTGGACGGTCGAGCGCATCTACGAGACCTTTCCGCGATTGGCCGAGCGCAAGGACCATGGCGGCGGCCAGCTCTCCGGCGGCGAGCAGCAGATGCTGGCGATCTCCCGCGCGCTGCTCACCAATCCGCAGCTCCTGATCATGGACGAGCCGACCGAGGGGCTTGCGCCCGTCATCGTCGCCCAGGTCGAGGAGATGCTGGTACGGCTTGGCGAGGACGGCGACATGTCCGTGCTCGTGATCGAGCAGAACATCGGTGTGGCCACGGCCGTCTCGCGCAACGTCGCGATCATGGTCAACGGCCGCATCAACCGCATCATCGATTCCGCGCGCCTTGCCGCGGACCGGGAGTTGCAGCAGCGCCTGCTCGGCGTCGGCCTCCACGCCGAGCTCGAGCCCGCCGTCGACGTGCCGGCTGCAGGCACCGGGGCGAAGGCCGCACCGCAGCCGTCCCGTCCAGGCGGCCCGATCCGCGTCTACATCTCCAACCCGACGCCCCCCACCCGATGGTCGCAGCCGGTCCCGATCGCCCGCATCGAGGCCGCCGCCCGCACGCTCTCGACCCAGGTGGCGCGTCTCGACGAGACCGCCCGGCGCCGGCGCGAGCCGGTCGCGGCGCAAACGCAGGGCCCCCCGGTCGTGCTCGTCGTCGGCACGCTCGACACCAAGGGCACGGAGCTTCGCTTCATCCGCGACATCATCGCCGGGAGCGGCCTGCGCACGCGACTGGTCGATGTCTCCACCAGCGGCCGGCACGCAACCAGCGACGTCTCCGCCCAGGAGATTGCCTTGAACCATGGGCGCGGCGGATCGGCGGTGTTCGGACCCGACCGCGGCGCTGCCGTCACCGCGATGGCCGATGCCTTCGCCAGCTGGCTGCGACGCCAGAGCAATATTGCCGGCGTGATTTCGGCGGGCGGCTCGGGCGCAGCGTCACTGGTCGCGCCGGGGATGCGGACCCTCCCCGTCGGGGTGCCCAAGCTGATCATCTCCTCCGTCGCCTCCGGCGACGTCGGACCCTATGTCGGCCCCGCCGACATCACCATGATGCATTCGGTCACCGACGTGCAGGGCCTCAACTCGATCTCGCGTGCCGTGCTCGCCAATGGCGCCAATGCGCTGGCCGGCATGGTCAGGGCGCGCCTCGATCAGCACGCGCGGAAGGATCTCGGCGATGGCGGATTGCCGTCGGTCGGCATCACCATGTTCGGCGTCACCACGCCGGCGGTCCAGAAGATCGCGGCCGACCTGCGCGAGGATTTTGAGTGCCTCGTGTTCCACGCCACCGGCGTTGGCGGCCGCTCAATGGAGAAGCTCGTCGATTCCGGGCAGATCGCCGGCGTCATCGATCTCACCACCACGGAAATCTGCGATCTCCTGATGGGTGGCGTGTTCCCGGCAACCGACGACCGCTTTGGTGCGATCATCCGCGGCCGCCTGCCTTACGTCGGCTCGGTGGGCGCGCTCGACATGGTGAATTTCGGCGCCCCGGACACCATTCCCGAGCGCTACCGCGGCCGCAAATTCCACGTCCACAACCCCCAGGTCACCCTGATGCGGACCACGGCCGAGGAAAACGAACGCATGGGCCGCTGGATCGCCGATCGGCTCAACCAGATGGACGGCCCGGTGCGCTTCTTCCTGCCCGAGGGCGGCGTCTCCGCGCTCGATACACGAGGACAGCCGTTCTGGGATCCCGATGCCGATGCGGCGCTGTTCCGTGCGCTGGAGCGGAACGTGCGGCAGACCGCCAACCGTCAGCTCATCCGCGTCCCCAAGAACATCAACGATCCCGAGTTCGCCTCCATCATTGTCAGCGCGTTCCGGACCTCGTTCGGCCGCACCGGGGCGCGCCGGAGACTAGCGAGGTGACCGATGGCCYGGTTTGAACGCGCAGAACTGTTGAAACGCTTCCGCGACATGGCAAAGCGCGGCGAGCCCATCATCGGCGGCGGCGCCGGCACCGGCCTGTCGGCCAAGTGCGAGGAAGCCGGTGGCGTCGATCTCATCGTCATCTACAATTCCGGCCGCTATCGCATGGCCGGCCGCGGCTCGCTCGCAGGATTGATGGCTTATGGCGACGCCAACGCCATCGTGCTGGAGATGGCCGGCGAAGTGCTGCCCGTCGTGACCAAAACGCCAGTGCTCGCTGGCGTCAATGGCACGGATCCGTTCCGCGACATGGACGTTTTCCTGGACCAGCTGAAGGCCCTCGGTTTCGCCGGCGTGCAGAACTTTCCGACCGTCGGCCTGATCGACGGCGTGTTCCGCGCCAATCTCGAAGAGACCGGCATGTCCTACGCGCTCGAGATCGACATGATCGCCAAGGCGCGCGAGAAGGACCTGCTGACGACGCCCTACGTCTTTACCGAGAAGGAAGCCGCCGCGATGGCGATCGCGGGCGCGGATATCATCGTCTGTCACCTCGGCCTCACGACCGGGGGCACCATCGGCGCGCAGACCGCGCCCAAGCTCAAGGATTGCCCGGCGCGCATCGATACCTGGGCCTCCGCCGCGCTCAGCGTCAATCCGGACATTCTGGTGCTCGCCCATGGCGGACCGATCGCCGATCCGGACGACGCCGATTTCATCATGAAGAACACCCGCTACTGCCACGGCTTTTACGGCGCCTCCTCGATGGAGCGGCTGCCGGTCGAGCGGGCGCTGACGGATCAGGTACGCAAATTCAAGGCGATCGGCGCGCGATAACGCCGGAAGGTCGAGGGAGGGAAATATGTCAGGGACTCTGGTCGGTGAATTGATCCTCTGGCTGATCGTCGCCATCGTGGTGATCGTGGTCGGCGTCTACATCGTGAACTGGCTCTACCATCGCTCCTCCAAGGAGACCTCATTCGTCCGGACCGGCCTGCTTGGCGAGCGCGTCGTGATCAACGGCGGCGCCTTCGTGCTGCCCTTCATCCACGATTACACGCCGGTCAACATGAACGTGCAGCCGATGGGCATCGTGCGCTCCCGGCAGGACGCCGTGATCACCCGTGACCGCATGCGCGTCGACATCGAGGCTGACTTCTATGTCCGCGTTCAGGCGACCCGYGAAGCCGTGTCCATCGCCGCCGCCACGCTCGGCCGCCGCACCATGGAGCCCGAGAAGCTCCACGCCCTCCTCGCCGGCAAATTCATCTCCGCGATCCGTTCGATTGCCTCGGAGATGACCCTGGAGCAGATGCACGAGCAGCGCGGCGAGTATGTGGCCCGCGTCAAGGCGAACGCGGCTGAGGCCCTCGCTCAGAACGGACTCGAGCTGGAATCCGTTGCGATCACCGATCTCGACCAGACCGATCTCGAATTCTTCAATCCCTCGAACCGCTTCGACGCCGAAGGTCTGACACGCCTGATGGAGGACATCGAGGCCAAGCGCAAGCTGCGCAACGACATCGAGCAGGATTCGATGATCAAGATCCGCTCCCGCAATCTGGAGGCCGAGCGACAGGCCCTCGAGATCGAGCGCGAAAGCGAGACGGCGCGCCTCGAGCAGGAGCGTGACATCGAGATGCGCCGCGCCCTGCAACGCACCGAGGTCGCGCGTGAGCGGGCCTTGCGCGAGACCGAGGCCGAGCAGGCGCAGATTTCCGCGCGGGAGACCATCGAGAAGGCACGCATCGCCAACGACCAGGCGATCGCGGAAGCCCGCATCGCCTCGGAGCGCGAGACGCGCCAACGGGAGATCGAGCGCACCCGCACCATCGAAGAGAAGGAACTGTTCGCCCGCGAGGAGATCGAGAAGACCCGGATCGCTAACCAGCGCTCGATCGACACCAGCCGCATCGCCTCCGAGCGCGAGGTGCGCCAGCGCGAAATCGAGCGGATGCGTACTATCGAGGAAGCCGAGATCGCCGCCCGCGAGGCGATCGAGAAAGCGCGCATCCAGCAGGACCGGGTGGTGACCGACGCCCGTATTGCCAATGAAGAAGAGACACGGCGCCGCGAGATCGAGCGGACCCGCGCCGTCGACGAAGCCGAGATCGCCGCCCGCGAAGCGACCGAAAAGGCCCGCATCGCCCAGACCCTGATTGTCAATGTCGAGCGCATCGCGTCAGACGAGCGCACCCGCGCGCTTGAGATCCAGCAGGTGCGCACGATCCAGGAAGCCGAGATCGAGGCCCAGCGCGCGGTCGAGGCCGCGCGCATCGCCCGCGAGCGGACGCTTGCCGCCGAGCGCATCGCCGCTGAGCAGAATACGCGGCAATTGGAGATCGAGCGGAACCAGGCACTCGACGTCGCGGGAATCAGCGCGCGCGAAGCCACCGAAGCCTCCCGCATCGCCCAGGAAGAACGAGTTCGTTCGCTCGAGATCGCCCGCAACCGCGCCGTCGAGGAAGCCGATATCGCCTCCCGCGAAGCGATCGAGGCCGCGCGCATCGCGCAGGAGAAGGCGATCGCGGCCGAGCGGATCCAGGCCGACAGGGAGACCAAGGCGCTGGAGATCGAGCGAACCGCCGCAGTCGAGGCGGCTGACCTCAAGCGGCGCGACGTGATCGAGCGCCAGCGCATCGGCGTCGATCTCGCGCTGGAGTCCGAGCGGATCAATTCGTCCAAGAAGCGCGAAGTGCTCAATATCGAGCAAAAGAAGGCGATCGAGATCGCGGACGAGGACCGCGTCATCGCGCTCTCCACCAAGCGCTCCGAACGCATCGACGCCGACCGCCAGGTCAAGCAGGCCGAGATCGTCGCACGCAAAGACGTCGAGACCACCGACGTCTCGCGCGAGCAGGCGCTGGAGGCGGCGCGGATCGAACGCCGCCGCTCGATCGAGCAACTCGAGGTCGCCCGCGTCCAGTCGCTCCAGGAAGCCGAGATTGCCGCGCGCGAGGAGGTCGAGCGCGCCCGCATTGCCTCCGATCGCGGCCTGGATGAAGCCCGCATCGGCCGTGAGCGCGAGCTGCGGAAGCTCGAAGTCAATCGCGAGAAGGAGGTCGAGACCGTTCTGATGGAGAAGGCGATCGCGATCCACCTGAAGTCGCTGGAAGAATCCGCCGCCAGGGCCTCGGCCGAGGAAGCGCGGATACATGCGACGGAGGCCACCGAGCGCGTCATCACCGCACGTGAAAACGAGATCGCCAGGCGTCGCAAGAGCGTGGAAATCGTGATCGCCGAGAAGCAGGCCGAGGAGACCCGAATTGCCGCCGAAGCCGAACGCGTGCGCGCGGCCGTCGAGGCCGAGGCGCAGCGGCTGCTCAACGAGGCCGAGAACGTGCTGACCGACCAGGCTCGCTACTCGCTGTTCCGCAGAAAGCTGCTCGACCGCATCGAAGGCATCGTGCGCGAGAGCGTCAAGCCAATGGAGAAGATCGAGGGCATCCGCATCCTCCAGGTCGACGGCCTCAACGGCAACGGCCATGGTGGCAATGGCGGCCGCAGCGCCACCGACGAGGTGATCGACTCGGCGCTGCGCTACCGCGTCCAGGCGCCGCTCATCGATTCGCTTCTGGCGGATATCGGCGTCGAGGGCGGCAGCCTCGCCAAGATGCCGGGCCTGATCCGCGAGGCCCGCGACATGCAAGGCATCAAGGAGTCCGCCCGCAAGGGCGGCGGTGGAGGCGGAGGCGGCGAGAAGCCGGCTGCAGCTCCCTCGCCTTCCACCGAGGGCGAACCGTCCGCGGAGCGCAGCCCCCGGAAGAAGAGCTGAGGTCGCATCATGRCCCGCGTCTATGTCTCAACCGTCGTCAATGCGCGCAACGATCGCGTCTGGGCGCGGGTGCGCGACTTCAACGGCATGCCGAACTGGCATCCCGCGATCGCGGAAAGCCGGATTGAGGGCGGCGAGCCCTCGGACAAGATCGGCTGTGTCAGGGATTTTCGCCTGCGCAACGGCGACCGCATCCGCGAAAAGCTGCTCGGCCTTTCCGACTACGACATGTTCTGCACCTATTCGATCCTGGAATCCCCCATGGGCGTCGAGAATTACGTCGCGACGTTGCGGCTAACGCCGGTCACCGACGGCGACCAGACCTTCATGGAGTGGACCGCCGAGTTCGACTGCGCACCCGAACGGGAAGCGGAGCTCGTCGGCAATATCGGCGGCGGCGTGTTCCAGGGCGGCTTCGACGCCCTCAAGCGCCAGTTCGGAGGGTGAGCTCCGTGCCGCATATCGTCAAGAGCACGATCCTGGATGCGTCCACCGATGCGGTGTGGAACGTGCTGCGCGATTTCAACGGACACGATCGCTGGCATCCGGCGGTCGCGAGCTCCACGATCGAGCGCGCGCACTCCCCTGACAAGATCGGCTGTGTCAGGCGCTTCAAGCTGCAGGATGGATCTGAGCTGCGCGAGCAATTGCTGGCGCTGTCCGATCTCGAGCAGACCTTCAGCTATTGCCTGCTCGATACGCCGGTGCCGATGTTCAACTACGTGGCGCATGTCCGCCTGCTGCCGGTGACCGACGGCGACCGCACCTTCTGGCACTGGGAGTCGCGCTTCAGCACCAGGCCGGAGGACCGCGATCGCATCATCCACATGGTCGCAGAAGACATCTATCAAGCCGGCTTCGAGGCGATCCGCCGGCACTTGAAGGAGGCGGCATAGCAATGGCCGTGACAGTGAAGACTTTTGCCAGCACCAGCGAAGCGGCCGGCGCGCTGTCGGCAGATCGCGGCGCACGCTATCTCGGCGGCGGCACGCTGGTGATGCGGGCGCTGAACGAGGGTGACGTCTCGGTCTCGACCGTCATCCGCGCCAGCGACCAAGCCCTGACCCGGATCGACGCGTCGGGCCCGCGCGTGACGCTCGGGGCCGGCATCACCTTCGCAAGAGTCCTCGCCGAGCGCGACCTCGGCTTCCTGCACGCCCCTGCCCGCTCGATCGGCGGACCTGCGGTGCGCAACATGGGCACGGTCGGGGGCAACCTGTTCGCGCCAAGTCCCTATGGCGACTTCACGGTGGCGCTGCTTGCGCTCGATGCCACCGTCGCCGTGCAGGGCGGCTTTGGCACGCGCGACATCGCCATCGAAGAGTTCTTGCAGTCGCGCGAGCGGCAGGCCGGCACGCTGGTGCTCTCGGTGTCCTGCGCACGGCCGGCGAGCGCGGACGCCTTCCGCTATCACAAGGTCGCCCGTATCAAGCCAAAGGGCGGCTCCGTCATTACGCTCGCAGCCCATCTGCCGATCAGCGGCGGGCGGATCGCCGGGGTACGGATCGCGCTGGGCTCGATGGCGCCGACCCAGATTCGGGCACGCGCCGCCGAGCGTGTGCTCGAGGGACGCTCGCTGGATGCCGCGACCATCGGGGCCGCGGCGTCCGCCGTCACCGAGGGCACCTCACCCTTCGACAACGCGCTCGGCAGCGCCTGGTATCGCCGCGAGATCGCCGGCGTCCATCTGCGCCGTCTCCTCTCGGGTCAGGAATAGCTCGTCATGGCCAAGACCGCCCTGCAATTTCGTCATAACGGCCGCGACGTCGCGATCTTCGTCGATGGCGGCACCAATCTGCTGGTCGCTCTGCGCGAACTGATCGGCGATATGACGCCGAAATTCGGCTGCGGCCAGGGCGGCTGTGGCACCTGCAGTGTGCTGATCGACGGCGAGCTGCACCTGTCATGCCTGACGCTGGCGGAAATCGTTGCCGGCCGATCGGTCGAGACGCTCGACGGCCTCAAGCAGGGCCCGAACCTGCATCCGCTCCAGCGTGCCTTCGCCGACAATTTTGCCGCTCAATGCGGCTATTGCACGCCGGGCATGCTGATGGCCGCAAAGGCGCTGCTCGATCGCAATCCGCAGCCTAGCCGCGCCGAGGTCGTCGAGGCGATCTCCGGCAACATCTGCCGCTGCACCGGGTACGAACCCATCATCGATGCCATCCTCGCCGCTTCGGGCGGCCGGGCCAGTGCCTAAAGGATCTTGTCATGCTGGAACTGCGCAAGGACATTTTCGCCGACGAGCGCGACGACAATCTCAATGAGATCGGCAAGGGCACGCAGCGCCAGGACATGCTCGGCCATGTCACGGGCACGTCGAGCTATTTCAACGACCACAAGCTTCAGGGCATGCTGCATCTGAAAGTGGTCCGCTCGACGCAGGCGCACGCGCGGTTGCGCCATATCGACACCACGGAAGCCGAACGCTCGCCCGGCGTACGCCGGATCATCCGCGGCGCCGACGTGCCGCGCAATCTCAACACGCTTCTCAGCCTCATCAACTTCGGCAAGGACGACGAGCCTACGCTGGCGGCGGACAAGGTCCGCTACAAGGGCGAACCGGTCGTGGCTATCGTCGCGGACAGCGAGCGCGAGGCGTTCGAGGCAATCGCAAAGGTGCGGATCGACTACGAGCCGCTGCCCGTCGTGCTCGACGTCGAAGACGCGCTCAAGTCCGGGGCGCCCGTCGTCAACGAGACCTATCCGAAGAACGCCTTCATCTATCACGACGTCCATGATCACCAGAAGCTGCGCTTCGGCGATGCCGACGCCGCGCTCGCGACCGCCGACCACGTGCTCGAACAGCGCTACCAGATGTCGCCGATCGAGCACGCGCCAACCGAAACCAATGGCGCGATCGCCGCGCCCGACACCAACGGCCGCTACGTCGTCTACACCTCGACGCAGGCATTGTTCTTCTCGGTCGACACCTGCGCCAAGATCCTGGACCTGCCATCCAACACCTTCCACTTCATCGGCGGCACCGTCGGCGGCGGCTTTGGCGGCAAGGTGGATACGCTGACCGAGCCGCTCGCGATCCTGGGTGCGATGCTGACCGGGCGTCCCGTCCGCTACGTGTTCGGGCGCGAGGAGGAGATGCAATACGGCCCGCCTCGCGGCGCCGAGCGCATCTACATCAAGGACGGCGTGATGCGCGACGGCCGCATCGTTGCGCGCAAGATCCGCGCCTATTTCGACAGCGGCGCCTATACGCGGCTGTCCAGCTACGCCGCCGTGAAATGCGCCGCGCATTTGCCCGGGCCCTATACCATCCCGAACGTCTATGGCGACGTCTATTGCGTCTTCACCAACCGGACGCCCGCGACCGCGATGCGCGGTTTCGGCGTCACCGCGATGGATTTTGCGATCGAGTGCCAGATGGACAAGCTGGCGAACCTCGTCGGCATGGACCCGATGGAGTTCCGGATCCTCAATGCCTATCGCGACGGCGACATGAAGGCGCATCGGCGCGAAGCCAAGAACACCGCGCTGATCGAATGCGTCCAGGTCGCCGCCGAGAAGGCGAAATGGCCGATCCGCGAGGAGTTCAAGCGAGCGTCGTCGCGCAAGGACGGCGGCGGCAGCCGCGCCGTGATCCCGCCGACACCGACGGATTCGCGCAGCCGGCCGGCCGCACCAGTCCAGCAGCGCACCAGCTATGACCGGCTCCCGCCCACCGTCACCCGCGAACCACCGCGTGAGCCGCCGCCCCCTGCGCCGTCGCCACCTCCACCGCGGCCGGCCGCGCCCTCGCATGGCGCGCCCCGCTTCTCCTCCGTGTTCGGCACCAGGAGGCGCTGATGACCCTGCATCGCGGACGCGGCATGGCGTCGATCAACTATCCCATCGGCATGAATCTCGGCGGCGATCCCAGCCAGGCGTTGGTTCATTCCAACCCGAGCGGCAAGTTCACGGTGGCGCTGTCGTCGATCGACCTCGGCCAGGGCATGAAGTCGGTGACGCGGCAGATCTGCGCGGAGACGCTGGGCGTTCCCGTCGAGGACGTCTATGTCGATACCGCGGATTCCGACACCGGTCCGCATTGCATGGGCTCCTTCGCCTCGCGCGGCACCCATCGCGTCGGCAATGCGGTGATGGCCGCGGCGCGCGAGGCACGCGGCGTGATGATGGAGGCGGCCGCCGAGGAGCTCGAGGTCAACGCCGCCGATCTCGAAACCGACGGACGTGGCAACATCCACGTCAAGGGTGCGCCGCATCGCTCGATCTCGACCAAGGACGTCGCCATCGCCGCCCAGTTCAAGCAGGGCAAGACCATCTCCGGCCGTGGCATATTCCTCGTGCCTCTGTCCAACGTCGACCCCGAAACCGGCGAGATGTCGCCGGCGACCTGCTACGCCCATGCCTGTCTCGTGGCGGAGGTCGAGGTCGACGACGAGACCGGTGAAGTCGCGATGGTCCGGATGGACTCTGCCTACGAGCTCGGCCGCGCGCTCAATCCGCGCCTGGTCGAGCAGCAGCTCGTGGGCGGCGCCTGGATGGGCATCAGCCACGCGCTGTACGAGACCACGGAGCCTCACTATCCCGACCCTGTTCACGGCCCCCGCGACTTCGTCGAATATCTGATGCCCGGCCCGGGTGACATTTGCCCGCACGATATCGCCGTGCTGGAGCGCCCCGCGCCAGATGGACCGTTCGGCGCCAAAGGACCGGGCGAAATGTGCGCCAATCCCGTGCTGCCGGCTGTCGCGAATGCGATTTTCAACGCCGTCGGCGTGCGCATCGACGATCTGCCGATCACGCCGGAAAAGGTGCTGCGCGCGATCAAGACCCAGGGCGGCGCGCGGCCACAGGCGCGACGCTGAGACCGGCCATGGCAGTTCGCAGCAACATCGTTGGCATCGACAGCCCCGAGGCATTGGAGAAGGCGCTTCGGGCAGCCTATTACCTCGCCGATGAAGGGCTCGCGACCGCAGCCTATCTTGGCCTTGCCCTCGGCAAACCGCTCCTGCTCGAAGGCGCCCCCGGCGTCGGCAAGACCGAGGCCGCGAAAGCCATCGCCGCCGTCCTCGGCCGTCGCCTCATCCGCCTGCAATGCTACGAGGGCATCGACGCCTCGGCCGCGCTCTACGAGTGGAACTATCCACGCCAGATGCTCGCGATCCGCCAGGCTGGCGACGAGAGCATCGACATCTATGGCGAAACGTTTCTGATTGAGCGGCCGATGCTGGCGACGCTTCGCGCACCCGACTCCACCGTGCTGCTGATCGACGAGATCGACCGCGCCGACCAGGAGTTTGAGGCGTTCCTGCTCGAATTTCTCTCGGACTTCCAGATCTCGATCCCGGAACGCGGCACGGTGCGCGCGGCCGAACGTCCTGTCGTCGTGCTGACATCTAACCGGACGCGCGACCTACACGAAGCCCTGCGCCGCCGCTGTGTCTATCACTGGATCGACTATCCCACTGAAGAGCGGGAGGCGCGTATCGTGATGCTGCGGGCCTCCAGCGTCGCCGAGGCGACAGCGCGGGCCGTCGTCGCGGCCGTCGGCAAATTGCGCCGCGAGCCGCTCAGCAAGGCACCAGGCATCGCGGAAGCCGTCGACTGGGCTGAAGCGGCGACGCTCCTTCACAAGGGCGGTGCGCGCTGGCCCGACGCCTTCAAACGCTCGATCGGCGTGGCGCTGAAAGACGAGGAAGACCTGCACTTCATCTCGCCCCGGCTCGACGTCATGCTCGCGGAGGCAACCGCATGAGCACCGAGCCTGAGCTTCCACGCGCTGCCCGCATCTTCGTCTCCTTCGTCGCGCTGCTGCGCGCCAACGGCTTTGCCGTCGCGCCCGAGCAGACCACCTCCTATCTCGCCGCGATCGAGCTGCTCGGGCCGCGCGACCTCAACGACATCTGGCAATCGGCGCTGGCCACACTCGCCCCGCCACCCGAGCGCCGCAAGACCTTCGACCGGCTGTTCGACCTGCACTTCCGCGGCAGCGAAGCCATCGAACATGTCGATGACGGCGACGACGACGAGACTGTCCGGCTCCAGGAAGAGGGCCGCGGCGAACAGGAACCCCTGTTCTCCGACGACGCCAACGAATCCGGCCTCGCCGCGACGCGCGCCGAGGCGCTGGTGGAGCGCCGCTTCGCCCAGCTCTCCACCACCGACGCGCTTCGGCGCCTGGCCCGCGAGGCCTCCCGGCGCCTGCCGCAGCGTCGCGGCCCCCGGCGCATGCGCGCCCGCCGCGGGCCGTTTGCCGACCTTCGCCGAACCCTGCGCGAGTGTGTCCGGAACGACGGCGAGATCCTGCGGCTCGGGCACCTGAAGCGGCGCCCGCGCCGACGAAAACTCCTGCTGCTGATTGACGTCTCCGGCTCGATGAAGACGCGCACCGAGGAGAACATGAAGCTCGCGCATGCGCTGGTACAGGCCGCGCCCAATGTCGAGGTCTTCACCTTCGGCACGCGGCTGACCCGCGTCACCCGCCCGTTGCGCCTCAAGCGGCGCGAGCAGGCGCTGAGCGCGGCGGCGCACCTCGTCAGCGACTGGGATGGCGGCACCCGCATCGGCGACGCGCTGCAAGCCTTCCTCGCGGTGCCGCGGTTCGGTGGTTACGCGCGAGGCGCGGCCGTCGTCGTCGTGTCGGACGGGCTGGAGCGCGGCGAAGTCGATGCGTTACGCGACGCGGTCGCAAAGCTGTCGCGGCGCGCCTGGCGCGTGAGCTGGCTGACGCCGCTCGCGACGGGCCCGGACTTCCGCCCACAGACCGAGGCGCTGGTGGCCATCCAGCGCTTCGTCGATGATCTCGTGGATGGCGGTTCAAGCGCGTCGATTGTCGCGCACATTCTGACGTTGGGACGGAGGAGAGCGGCGTGAGCGACATTGTCGACGGCCATCATCACATCTGGCGGCAGGCCGACCTGCCCTGGCTGACCGGCCCGATGCAGCCGCGCATCTTTGGACCCTACGAGCCGATCCGTCGCGATTATCCGATCCGGGAATATCTCGACGACCTCAAGGGCACCGGCGTCACCCGTTCGGTCTATGTCCAGACCAACTGGGCCAACGACCGTTTCGAGGACGAGGCAGCCTGGGTCCAGCAGACTGCCGACGAGCACGGCTGGCCGCATGCCATCGTCGCCTACGCCGATTTCGCCGTCGACGACGTGCGCCCGCAACTCGATCGCCTGAAGCGCTACCCGCTCGTGCGCGGCGTGCGCATGCAGCTGCACTGGCACGACAATCCGCTCTATCGCTTCGCGGCCAAGCCCGATCTCTGCGTCGATCCCATGGTCCGCCGCAACATCGCACGACTGGCCGATTACGGTTGGAGCTTTGACCTCCAGGTCTTCACGCCGCAGATGCCGGATGCAGCGCTGCTCGCCGAGTCCTGCCCCAGGGTGACCTTCATCCTCCAGCATGCCGGCATGCTGGAGGACCTCTCGCCGGCGGGCCGGGCCGCCTGGCGCGCCGGGATGGCCCGGCTCGCAACCTGTCCGAACGTGGTCTCAAAACTCTCCGGGCTCGGCACCTTCATCCATCGCAACGATCCCGCGCACATCGCGGCCGTCCTCACCGATACCGTCGCGATTTTCGGCGCGGAGCGCTGCCTGTTCGGCTCCAATTTTCCGATCGAGAAATTGTGGACCAGCTATCCGGAGCTCGTCGACGCCTTTCGTGCCGCGGCCGCGAGGCTGACGACCCAGCAGCAGGACGCAATCTTCAGGACGACGGCGACGCGCGTCTATCGGCTTTGACAGACAAGAACAGAACAGGGAGGGAAACGAATGGCGCTGGAGATCAAGATCCTGGACTATGGCGATATCGAGCTGGAATCGAGCTTTCTGGTCCTCGGCCGTGACTGCGGCCGCACGCGCCGCGTCCTCACTCTCGGCTTTCTGATCCTCGGCGGCAAATATCCGGTCGTGGTCGATACCGGTTACCGCTCCAACCAGATCATGGAAACGCTGGGGATGCGCGGCCTGCAATACCACGAGCACATGATCGAGAACCAGCTCGCCCGCCACGGCGTGCGCATGGGAGACGTCCGCTTCGTCTGCCACACCCATCTGCACATCGACCACGCCGGCAAGGACGATCTGTTTCCGATGAACACGACCGTCGTCCTCAACCGGAAAGAACTCGAATATTCCGTCTCCGGCTTGATGCATCCGCAATATCCGGCGCCCGACATCAAGCATCTCATCGACCGACTGCACACCAAGAGTGCGCTGCGCTTCCTCGACCTCGAGATCACAGGTCCTATCGAGCTGATGCCCGGCGTCTATTGCGATGCGGCCAATGCACATACCGAGGGATCGATGAACGTCATCGTCGAGACTGCCGACGGGATCGCGACGATCTGCGGCGACGTGATCTACGATTTCAACGACCAGATCGTCACGCCCTTCAACGAGATCCACGACTGGGAGCCGCGGACGACGGGAAACCACGGCACCAGCAAGCGAGCCGAGAAGGCCTCGATCAAGAAGCTGCTCAGCAATTCGCGCTATCTGCTGCCGGTGCACGACAGGCCGGCCAAGATCGAGGGCGGCATGGTCGTTGGACGGCTGCACGACCAGGTCCCCGGCCCGATCGTGCAGTCGCTGCCCGCGCGCAACTGGTTCCCTGCCTGACGTGACCTGAGGATATCGACCGATGACACACGTCACCTTGCGCTCCGAATTCGAGACCCTGATCGACCCCTATGCGCCGGTCGCGCAGGTCGGAACGGGCTTTGACTTCACCGAGGGACCGATTTGGCATCCGGTCGATCATTATCTCCTGTTCTCGGACATGCCGGGCGACGTACGGCGGCGCTGGGATGCGCGGCGCGGCGTCGCGGAGGTCAAGCGCCCGTCGAACAAGTGCAACGGCATGAGCTATGACGCCGAGCTCAATCTGATCGTCTGCGAGCACGCGACCTCGTCGCTGATCCGTGAGCGGCCGGACGGGCGGCGCGAAGTGCTGGCCTCGCACTTCCAGGGACAGGAGCTCAACAGCCCCAACGACGTCTGCGTGCACTCCTCCGGTGCCATCTATTTCTCCGACCCCTGGTATGGCCGCATGCCGGTCTATGGTGTCGAGCGGCCGCGCCAGCTCGGCTTCCAGGGCGTCTATCGCGTCATGCCGGGCGGCGAGCCGAAGCTCGTGGTGGACCGCAATTTGTTCGACCAGCCGAACGGGCTGTGCTTCTCACCCGACGAAAAACTGCTCTATGTCAACGACACCGTGCAGGCGCTGATCCGCGTATTCGACGTCAACGGCGACGGCTCGCTGTCGAACGCGCGCGTGTTCGCGAGCGGCATCCGCTCCGAGCTGGAGCCGGGCCTGCCTGACGGCATGAAGTGCGACCAGCATGGCAATGTCTGGGTCACCGCGCCCGGCGGCGYCTGGGTCTATTCGCCGCGCGGCGAGCTGCTCGGAAAAGTTCGCGTGCCTGAGCTCGTCGCCAACCTTGCCTGGGGTGGCCCGGATTTCCGCACGCTCTATTTGACGTCCACGCATTCGGTCTATGCCATCCCGACCAAGGCCGGGCCGCGCCACGAGCCGTATATGAGCGGCAAACGTGGCAGCGGCGGCGCAAGCGCCGGCCCCGCGGCTGCCGCGCCCATCCTCGCCGATGGCGAGATGCGGCTCGATCCAAGCCGCTGCGCCATGATCATCCAGGATCTTCAGAACGACGTCATCATGGATGGCGGAGCGTTCGCCGAATCGGGCGCACCGGGTCATGCGAAGCAACAGCATGTGGTCGAGAACGTCCGGCGCTTGGCGGAGACAGCGCGCGCGCGCGGCGTCGCCATCATCCATGTCTGGTTCGTGGTCGAGCCCGGCGCACCCGGCGTGACGCTGAACGCACCGCTGTTCGAGGGTCTCGTCGACAGCAAGGCGATGGTACGCGGCAGCTGGGGTGCCGCCCCGGTCTCGGGCCTCGAGCCGCGGCCCGGCGATTTCGTCGTCGAGAAGATGCGGATGAGCGCCTGGGAGGGCACCCGGCTGGAGACGATCCTCAAGGCCACCGGGCGCGACATGATCATCAACACCGGCGCATGGACCAACATGTCGGTCGAGCACACCGCACGCACCGGCGCCGACAAGGGCTATTTCATGATCGTGCCGGAAGACTGCTGCTCGACCATGAATGCCGACTGGCACTCCGCCTCGATCAACTTTGCCATGCAGAACGTCGCAATCGTCACCCGGGCGGATGCCGTCATCAGAGCGCTGGGATGAGTGGTGGCAAAGCTTTTGCACCTCTCCTGCTCGCCCCGTGCCGACTCCGAGTCGAGCGCCGGCGCGCGCGTGTTTCTTGACGGGTTTCGGCAGGCCCGTCCGGACTGGGATATTGACGTCGTGGATCTCTGGCGCGAGCGGCTGCCGGAATTCGCAGGTCCCATCGTCGAGGCCAAATATGCGCGGATGAAGGCGCAGCCCTTCAACGACGCGCAACGGGACAGCTTTGCAGAGGCCGAGCGGATGGCGCTGCGCTTTTCACTGGCTGATCGGGTGCTGATCTCGACGCCAATGTGGAACTTCAGCATTCCCTACAAGCTCAAGCAATGGTTCGATGTCATCGTCCAGCCCGGGCTCACCTTTCGGTTCGATCCCTCCCTGGGATATCTCCCGCTGCTGAAGGACCGGCCAACCACGGTGATCCTCGCCAGTGGCAGCGATTTCGCCACCGGAATGAACCGCGGGCGCATCGACATGGCAACGCCTTACCTGCGGGAAATTTTGCGCTTTATCGGTATCAGCAATGTCCGTTTCGTGCCGATCGGGCCAACCACCGGACCGCAACAGCCCATAGAGGCTGCCCGCGAAAGAGCCCATCAGCACCTCGCAGCAATGGCAGCGAACTTCTGAGCACCGTTGAGGCCGCTGCGGCACTTCGCGACACCTATCGAAGCAAGCTGCGCATCACCTGCGAACGCGACTCACGGCAGGTTGTCCCGCAGAAAAATATCGATGCGGATGCGCTCCTGGTCGGGGCTGATGGGCTCACCCGAACAATGCGCGAGCAGAACTCGCGCCGCAGACCGCGCCTCGTGGCCGGGATCCTGGTTGATGATGGCATCGAGCGTGCCGCGGACCAGGAAACGCCGCGTGTACTGGGTCAGCTCATGCGTGATCCAGACCACTTCGCGCGCGCGGCCCGAGGCCTCCAGCGCATTGGCGATGCCGCGGTTCCCGGCGCCGCAGCAGTAGATGCCGCGGAGATCGGCGTGGCGCGCCAGCAGTGCGACCGTGAGCTCCCGCGTGCGCTCGCTGTCGTCGCGGCCTTCGATCACCGGCAGCGCAATCAGGTTCGGATACTCGCTGGACAGGATCTGGTGGAAGCCGAACTGCCGCTCGGTGTGATCGCGCAACGATAGCGATCCCGCGATCACGGCAACCTTCCCCTCGCAGCCGGCGAGGAAACGTCCCATCAGCGTTGCCGCAGTTCGCCCCGCGGCCGGGTTGTCGATACCGACATAATGCAGTCGCCGCGAGCTCGGCGCGTCCGACACAAGGGTCACCACGGCGACCCCGCGCGCGGCGAGCTCGTCGATCGCGGCGCGCACCCTGGGATGGTCCAGTGCGATGACGGCGACGCCCTGATAGGCCGGCGACAGGTTTTCCAGCGCACCGGCGAGCACATCCGGATCGAACACGTCGACATGGAGGATATCGATGAAGCCGCGGTGGCCGGCGAGCCAGTCCGCGGTGCGCTGGACCTGCTCGGCCAGGTTGGTCATGAAGCTGTTGCTGCCGCTCGGCAGCACGAAGGCGAAGCGGAACGTCTGCCCGCGGGCGAGCCGCGCGGCCGCGACATCGCCCCGATAGCCGAGTTTTGCCACCGCGGCCTCGACACGTGCGACGGTCTTGGCGCGCACGCCCTCGCGCCGGTTGACGACGCGGTCGACGGTTGCGAGCGAAACGCCCGCCGCACGCGCGACGTCCTCCAGCGTGGCGCGAACCGCCGGCTGCGTCGCACCGGCTGTCATTCCCGCGCGGCCCACAGCATGCCGCGAGTCATCAACGTTCGGATCTCCGGTACGTCGAGCTCGTAAGCACGGTGGCCGAGCGAGGAGTAGAACACCCTGCCCGCGCCGTATCGCTTCTTCCAGACCACAGGCATCACCACCCCGTCGATCCAGGGCGCGTGCTCGCCGGTGAAGGTCGTCGTCGCCAAAACCTCGTTGGCGGGGTCGACATGCATGTAATACTGCTCGGAACGATGCTCGAAACTCTTCAGCTCCTTCATGATGGGGTCATCCGGCTTCGTCAAGTCGACCTTGTAGTCGATGATGTTGCCGGGATGCGCGACCCACTGCCCGCCGCACAGGAACTGGTAGTCGACGGACTCGCGGAACGCATCGCACATGCCGCCATGATGCCCGGCCAGCCCGACGCCGCCACGCACCGCCGCGCAGAGATTGAGCGCTTCCGCCTTCTCGATCTTCGACATGGTGTAGATCGGGATGATCAGCGACAAATCGTGGATCGCGGGATCGGCGAACGCCGCCGTCGTGGTCTCGACCCGAACCTCGAATCCTTCCGCCTTCAGCCAGCCGCGGATCATCGAGGCGCAGAGATCGGGATCGTGTCCCGGCCAGCCGCCCCATACAATCATTGCCTTGCGCATGGTCATTCCCTCAGTCGATCTGTCCGGTTTCACGTCCGGCCGGCAGCATTGCCGGCCGCTCCACGGAGCTCCCGATCTTGACGCGGCGTCCTTCGTCGGCGGAGGTCTGGAACGCCTCCATCACCTCGAGCACATGGAAAGYGAGCGCGCCGCTGGCGCGATGCGGGCGGTTGTTCAGGATCGCGGAGGCCATGTCGGCGACCCCGATGGAACGAAACTCGCCGTCGACATGACCGTGGGTCAGCGGCACCGGCTCCCATTCACCGCCAGTCTTCGCGACCTGCACCTCGCCGCCGAACCGGTTCGGGTCCGGCACCAACATGCTGCCCTTGTCGCCATAGATCTCGATCGGCGCGTGCCGGTGCTTCGGTACGTCGAAGCTCATCGCGATCGAGACGACCGCCCCGCTCTCGAATTCGAGCGTGCCGGCGACATGGGTCGAAACCTCGACCGGGATAAGGGTGCCGTTCATCGGCTGGCTGGTGACCAGCCGCTCGGATTTCGGGCGCGCGGTCGAGCCCATCACGCTCGCGACCGGGCCAAGCAGCTGCACGAGATCCGTGATGTAGTACGGCCCCATGTCGAGCATTGGCCCTCCGCCGCGAAGGTAGTAGAAGCCCGGCGACGGGTGCCAGCGCTCGTGGCCGGGACAGCCGAAGAAGACGCTGCCCGCGACCGGCGTGCCTATCGCGCCATCGTCGATCAGCTTGCGCGCGGTCTGGTGCCCACCGCCAAGGAACGTATCAGGGGCGCAGCCGACGCGAAGGTCCTTCTGCGCGGCGAGATCCATCACCTTGCGGGCTTCCGCGACGTTGATGCCGAGCGGCTTCTCGGAATGAACGTGCTTGCCGGCATTCAGCACCGCGAGGCTGACGTCGGTGTGGGCGAGCGGCACGGTGAGATTGATGACGATCTCGACATCCTCTCGCTTGAGCAGTTGATCGCCCCGCATCGCCGGCAGCCCGAAGGCGGCACCCTGCCGCTCCGCCGCATCGCTGCGCATATCGGCGAGCGCCTTGATTTCCATGATCGGAAAGCGCTGGGCCGCCTTCAGATAGGCGGTGCTGATATTGCCGCAGCCGATGATTCCGATGCCGACTTTTCTCATTGTGATCTCCGTAAGGTATCGTTCATCCCTTGACCGCGCCTGCGGTGAGGCCGCCGACGATGTGCTTCTGCGCCAGAAGAAACAGAATGATGGTGGGCAGGATGGTCAGCGTGATGAAGGCCAGGATCAGGTGCCACTCGGACGAATACTCGCCCTGATAAACCATGATGCCGAGCGGCCAGGGATAGAGCGCATCGGTGTTGAGCATCACCAGCGGCAACAGATAGGCATTCCAGCTGTTGACGAAAGTGATGGTCCCGACGGTCGCCAGGATCGGTCGCGACAACGGCAGCGTCACATAGCGGAAGAATTTGATATAGCTACAGCCGTCGACCAGCGCGGCCTCGAGCAGTTCATAGGGAATGTCCTTGAAGAAGCGCCGCAGCAGCAGCACGCTCATCGCGAGGCTGAAGGCCACCTGCGGCAGCGCCACGCCAAAATAGGTATCGAGCAGCCCGAGATCGCGTACCTTGATGAAGAGCGGCAGCACCGCGGTCGCGGCCGGAAACAGCAGGCCGAGCGTCAGGTAGCTCAGCAGCATCGATGAGCCGTAGAACCTGACATGGGCGAAAGTGAACGCCGCCATCGAGGCGACGATCAGGGTCAGGGTCACCGTGAGCGTCGAGATGATCAGCGAGTTGCGCAAGAGCTGCCAGTAGCGCGTGGAGAACAGGATGTCGGCATAGTTCTGCCACTCCCAGTGACGTGGCAGGCCGAACGGATTGACGCGCAGTTCGCCGAGCGATTTGAAGCCGCCGAGCAAGGTCGCGAGCAGCGGCACCAGCACGAAGACGGCAACGACGGCGAGGAACACCGCCTTGAACAGCACGGCAGGATCGAACGGCGTACGACTGGTCTCGGTGCTACTCATCACGCATGAACCATCGCTTGTACGTGAAGGCAAAGGTCACGCAGATCGTGAACAGAATGACACCGATGGCGCTGCCATATCCGACCCGCATGCGGGAGATGCCGTTGTTGTAGAGAAAGCTCACCAGCGTGTTCGAGGAGTCCGCAGGCCCCCCGCGCGTCAGCGGCATGACGAGGTCGAACAGCTGCAGCGAGCCGACGATGGCGAAGAACACCGAGAGCCGAATCGTCGGATAGAGCAAGGGGATGACCACGTGTCGCAGGGCTTGCGAACGCGTCGCGCCGTCGATGCGCGCGGCCTCGATCAGGCTCTTGTCGAGGCCCTGGAGCGCCGCGATGAACAGCATCATGTGAAAACCGAAGTACTTCCAGACGACGACGATCAGCACGGCCAGCATTGCCGTATCGGTCGAGGCCAGCAGATGCGGGGGCTCGGCGCCGAAGCTGCGCCAGATCGAGGCGACAAGGCCGTAGTCGCCGTCGTAAACGAAGCTGAAGATCAGCCCGGTCGCGATCTCGGCCAGGATATAAGGCATGAAGAACAGCATGCGTAGCGCCACCGCCCCGCGGAAGCGTTCGGCGAGCATCAAGGCCAGCGTGAGCGCAAGCGGCAGCTGGATGGCGAGCGAAACAGCGATGATCAGCCCGTTGTTGCGCAGCGCGAGCCAGAAGGCGCGTGTCTCCAACACGAAACGGTAATTGTCGAAGCCGATCCAGTTGGTCGGCCTGCCGAACCCGTTCCAGTTGAAGGCCGAGTACCAGGCCGCCTCGCCGATCGGCAGCACCACGAACAGCGTGAACAACAGCAGCGCCGGCGGCAGGAACAGGATCAGGACCGTCAGCCTGCCGTCCCAGCTCGGGCCGCGCTCGGCGACCTGCGGGAGCTCACCGGCAACGTCCATCGCCGACACGCTCGCGGCCCGGCGTGCCACCGTCAGTTACCCTGCTTCCACGCCGCCTCGATCGCCTTGGCCGCGTCTTGCGGGCTCATGCTGCCGCCGGCGATCTCGGCGGTGACGTCGTTGACGACGCGGCCAACCGAGGGGCCGAGGCTCTGGTCATAGAAGTTCTGGTGGTAGTTCGACTTCGCCAGATTGGCCGCGATCAGCTTCATGAAGGCGTTGTTGAGACCGGCATCCGCCCCCTGCACCACCGGGATGATGAAGTTGCCCGCAGCAAGCCGCGTCTGCACGTCCCTGGAGACGAAGTATTTCAGGAAATCGACGGCCTCCTTCGGCGAGCCCTTGGTGATCAGCCAGCCGGTGATGCCACCGAGCGTATCGGTTGGCGCGCCCTTGCCGCCCGCCACGACCGGGAAGTCGAACCAGCAGATCTTGTCTTCGCTCAATCCGACCTTGTCGGCGGCAAGCGCGCGCTGCAAATGATAGACCGTGCTGATGGCAAGCGTCATCGCCGCCTTGCCATCGCCGAAATAGCCGACCGCCTGCGGATTCTTGAAGCCGAGGAAGCCATTCTGGAACGGCTGGAGATCGACGAGTTGCTTGAACAGCTCGCCGGATTTCCGGAAGGTCTCCCCGGCGAAGCCGCCGTCCTCGCCGCGCAGCGCCGCATCGAACGCCGGCTTGCCGCCGATGCGCACTGCAAGATGCGTCCAATAGAAGTGCAGCGGCCATTTGTCGGCGCCACCGACCACGATCGGGGTCACGCCGGCGGCTTTCAACGTCTTCACCGCGGCAAGCAGATCGTCCCAGGTCTTGATCCCCGCAGGATCGACCTTTGCCTTCGCCATCAGCTCCTTGTTGCAAAGGAAGCCGACCTGCGACAGCGCGGTCGGAAGACCATAGAGGCGGCCGTTGGCCGTGAAGGCGGCGAGCGCTGCCGGCGTGAGGCTGTCGCTGTAACCCTTCACCTGATCGGTGATGTCGTCGAGGACGCCAGCCTCGATCTGCGTCTTCAGGACGCCGCCGGCCCAGCTGTAGATGATGTTCGGCCGGTCCTTGGATTGCAGGATGGTCGGCAGCTTGGCCTTGTAGGCCTCGTTCTCGAGGAACTGCATCTCGATCTTGGTGCCGGGATGCGACACCTCATAGGCCCGCGCAACCTCCTCCCAGATCTTCACCTGGGCCGGATTGGCTTCGATGTGCAACCACTTGACCGTCGTGTCGGCCGCGGCGGAGTTGGCCCAAAGCAGGCATGCGGCGGCGGCGAGTCCCAGCTTCCCGAGCAGTCTCATCACATTCCTCCCAACCGGCTCTTATTCTTTGGCTGCAATCCTGCCTTCGATTTTTGAGGTACGCAACTAAAATTCTGATCTATGCACCTCACGTCAGGAATGGCTAAGGTTGGCGGGACAACTGGGCGGCGCCTCGCACCGCCCGCAATGCAACTTTGAGAGGTGCCCATGGCCGCTGTTTATTCCGACCTCGCCGGCAAGGTCGTTCTCGTCACCGGTGGCGCATCGGGGATTGGGGCTGCGATCGTGCGGCGCTTCGCGCAGCAGAAATCCAATGTCGTGTTCTTCGACATCAAGGTGGACGAGGGCCAACGCCTCGCACGCGAGCTGTCGGATCAGGGTCTGGCTGCGCATTTCCAGCGCATCGACCTGACTGACATCGCCGCGTTGCGCGCCGGCGTCGCCGAGGCGCGCAAAGCACACGGCGCGATCAATATCCTCGTCAACAATGCCGCACATGACGAACGGCACAACACCGAGGAGATGACGCCGGAATACTGGGACGACCGCATCGCGGTGAACCTGAAGCACCAGTTCTTCGCCGCGCAAGCCGTGTTGCCGGACATGAAGGCGGCGAATGCCGGCGCCATCATCAATTTCGGCTCGGTGTCGTGGATGGCCGGTCAAGGCGGCATGGCCGCGTACACGGCCAGCAAGTCGGGCGTGGTCGGTCTGACGCGCTCCCTCGCGCGCGATTACGGCCCCTACAATATCCGTGTGAACGCGATCGCGCCGGGCTGGATCATGACCGAGCGCCAGCTCGAGAAATGGATGACGCCGGCGGGCGAGATCGAACTGCAGCAGCGACAGTGCCTGAAGCGCCGGCTGGTACCGGACGAGGTCGCGAAATTCACTCTGTTCCTCGCGTCCGACGAGGCCTCCGCCTGCACCGCTCAGCACTACGTCGTGGATGGCGGCTGGGTGTGAGATGCTTTGAGGGTCGTGGGCGGGACCCGAGCTCGAACCTGGGCCCCGCTGACTAAGAGTCTCATTATTCAGAAGCACTCACAAACACTTAGCTGTAAAACGCGGCCGAAACAGTACTAGCGAAATCAATAGGTTACAGACGAAGTGTAAATGGCTCGGCCCCTTCTCCATCACCTGCGACCCCTGCGTCCCGAACGCAGTGAATATTTTCTAAGCTCTTCATTTTTATGGGTATGGGAGTGGTTTCCGCCACGTTTTGTTCACGCCTGTTTGGGCCATTTCATTGCGAAATCATTGCGGCGTTTCTCATCTATTCTGCCTGTCGTCTCACAGCAGCCTCATCTCAGCTTCCTCGTCCCAATCGAGATCGCAAAGACCTCAGCTTGGAACGTCGAGGAGCGTCCGCATCTAGATAGGAACGTCTCCTCTAGGCTCGCGTTCGCGTTGCCATCGATACTCTGCTTCGGAAGCTAACATGCAGAGGGAATTTTGGATTGTGATAGGGGCTTTGTCCTCAATCGCTCTGATCGCGAGTATCTGCAACGCGGCGCTGCCGAAAGCTTCGCTCGGTTACAGAGTCCTGCCGAGGTCGGATACGTCAGTGCTCTTGGTGTCGGAGAACAGTCCATATATGCGGAACGAGCGCTAAGGCGCGCTGCCATTTGCGCGTGAGCAGGCTGCCTATTGACCAAAAGCTTGTGCGGTTGACTTAGGCGCGATGCACAAGCCGCGGCGGCGGGCTCTAATTAGCGCCTATCCTCTCGCCACGTCGAATGATGCCGCCCTCACCCGCCGCCGCTCCGACTATGCGCATGAACAGACCTGGCCCATCTACTTCACCGATGTCCGCGTGGGGACCATTGGCGTGCGCGCCGGCGTACCGTCCAGTCCGATCAATGGGGGATGGTCGTTCGGATTTTATCCCGGCATGGGTCATCCAGGCTCCCGCGGCATCGCCGACAATGCGATTGCCGAAAAATTCCCATCTCAGCGGCCCGCAGCGTTCCGTAAGCACGCCACGGGCCTAGCCGGAGCGAGGCCAAGGGAAGTCTGCCTCGCCTTGGCTATGGCTATGTTACGCTTAACTCGTCCAGCCGGCACCTGTTCAATCAGGGCCGCGAGGGGTCAAAGGCCGCAAGCCACCAACTCCACCGGGATGAGTCGGCAAACCTGCGGTGTTTCTGCCGCCCAAGCCGATCGCGCAAGCTATCCAGTTGGCGCAGTTGACGTCTCAAGAGCGGCTTATATCCTTTTCAAGCACGCTTATTGCTACGATCTAACTAGCTGATCCGGCCTGGGTGGGCGATGGGTTATGCCCATCACCACTCGAAAGATCCCCGGCAGCTCATGCCGAACTTCGAAATCACCGAAGAGTGCAGCGCCCTGAACTGAAGAAAAAATGACCGAGGACGTACGAACCGACAAAGCCGAGCGGGCCCCAAAGCCCTCCCCAGCTTCGACCCTCAAATAGCAAAAGGCGGTCGCTGGTTTGTCGCCGTGACAACCGGTGTTGGTCCGATTTCCCACATCGGGGACTTCGCGACGGAAGCAGACGCCAAGAACTGGATTTCGACCAACTCGAAATACTGGCCCGGCAAACCGCGGCAGAGGCGCGGCCGTCGGTGCTGCGCCAGCTTGAGCTGGGGCGGGTGCTCGGGACAACTCGTGTCGCTTTGGAATTTGTCTGACTCAAATTCGCTAATAAGGTTGGGAAAACGACCGAAGGAATGACGTCCGAGACTGCGCGCGAATGGTTTCCCGATCGCGCCGTTATCAACGTCACGAAAGACCAGCTCATGTCGATGCCAGAGTTCAAGTACTAAGTAACTCTGTCGAAAGGCCTGTGGTGACGGTCGCCAGCTAGGCACGCGATGGAAGCGCTGATCCTGAAATGTCTAGGTTCGGTGCTGGTAGAGAACAGGTTCGCCTCAGTGGAGAGCCCGGAAGCTTCCTATTCAGCCGCGGGGCCGCCAGATGGCTGCGGAACCGGAGAGCCCCCCGGAGTTACGGGCTGCTCCGCGTGCTCCCACCCCGCCGCAAGCTGCATGATCTGCTTGAAATTTAGGATCGACTGCGACAGTTGGCCCTTTCGGACTATTATCGCCACATCGCGATCTTCGGGCAGCAACGCCATCGCTCTCGCGACCGCAGAGCGCAGTCGCATCACGCCGTGGTTGGCCAGGACTACAATCTCTTCCGGGTCTAAGACTGCGGGCATTGTCCGTCCCCATGCTGGCCGCAAGCCAGCAACCAGCCGTTGATGATTTCCCACTTGTCTCGCCCCCTCGCATGAAATTTCAGGAGCGGGGAGCGCTTGTCCTGTAATTCGCAAAAGAAACTCAAAGTATCGCGGGCGGTGACCGCCCCACGATCGATTGGCCGAGCCTGAAGCCAACGCCGCCATTCGCGAATAATCAGCAGCTTGCGTTGGGTTTGATAAGTCGACGCGCGTCTCCGCCCCATCAGGCAGGCCCCCGGAAGGTCTGTAAGTCGCGCTGGCTTTGATAGAAGGCTCTATTCGAGAGCGTTAGATAGGCATCCAGACGGTTACCGGGCATCCGCCGTGCCGATGGCACCATCGAACCCTCAATGTGAACGAGAGACCCTAAAGTACTCTAAATCAGGATATGACGCCGTCGGATTTCGACAGACTATGCGCGCCCTAGGACACCTCCGAAATCGAGTGGCCGAGGCGCAGCGACGCGGCTTCTCGATGCAACCGTCCCTTCGACCGTCATGCTGCACGTGCGGGCGAAACTCAATTAGCTAGTTTTAGGAACGTGGGGCGCCAAGCGTCGCTTAGTCAGAGCGGCTCAACGATGATGCTTGCTGTTGCACTACTAAATCATTTGCCATCGATGTCCTGTGAAGGCGCGCGGTTACATCGCCGTCGTGCGGTGGTTGGATAAGTGCGCGACTTGCGCAGCACGCGCCACGTGTTAGACCGCGCCCTCACATCGAAGCAGCGCGTCTTGGCAAAAAAGAAAAAAATAATTCGCCGCGAGTGGACGAAGAACGATATCGAACTTAAGGCGCACTCCAAACTGCGGACGCCGGTCGCGAAGATTGCGAAGGAAAATGAGCGACTGTTGGTGCGCTAAATGAGAAGCTCTGAATGAGCTCACCAAATTCCGATATTGTTTTAACGCTCACATCTGCGCGATAAGGCGCAGACTGCAACGTCCGTCAGGGCCGCCGGAGAGCTTTCGCGGTCTTGGGTTGAGGGCTCGCCTACGCCAACCCCGGCGAGCCCCATCTCAGTGAGGAAAACTGACGTACTTGGTTATCCCAAAGTGTGAGCTAGATGACATTGCGCCGCGGCAAAGTTGCTGTAGGTTGCCGTTCACCGGGGCTGGCTCCATATTTCACTTAGATCTTTTCACCCGGATTTTTTTGACAATACGCGGGCGGCAGCCTGCCCCCCAGGCTGCGGCCTTTGTGCATTTACCGGGGCGACAATGGCTATTTCAGTCAACGATCGAGACACACTTCGCCTGATCAGTGCTTTCCAAGAGATCAATAATCGTCGTACACGCCGCGCAATTCTCTTGCTCCTCGAAGAGCTCGCCCAGAAAGAAGATTCAAGCAGGCGCGCCTCCAAGGGAGACCATTAGCGGTCATGTGGTGGTTCTTGGCTGCTTCGCTCTGGTCATCCTGGGAGCCGCAGCGCTGCTGTACTCTACGTTCGCGGTCTTGCCGGAAGATGATCGGCACTTTCCCTTCGATGACTGACAAAAAATCCCGCCCGACGCTGCCGCCGGCGGGAGTTGGCTTAAGACCGCGACCGGGGTTACCCGGATTATCCTTGGGACGGCACTTGCCGCTGTGGCGGCGCTGGCGTGCCGTGCCCACGCTGCAACGTGCCGCTGGAGGGGCAACCGCCTCAGATGCCCGAGGGATTTAGGACAGTGTTCGACAAGGACAGCTGGCGACATTGAGGCGCGCGAACGACGCACTCTTGTGATTTAATTTGACGACGTGATTAATGAGTTTTAATATGCATTAAATTTCGCGATTATATGGAGGCAAACCATGAAAATCGCGTTCGGTGCTCTGCCGACGACAGCTTTGGCCTTCACCCTGATGATTTCTGCGCCGCCTGCGCTGGCCTGCAATGGCAATGGGAACTGCGAAAACGCGCCCGGCCATAACAAGTACAACGTGAGCGGAGCTCCTGGGCCGATTGCGGGCGCTGGCTTACCGATGCTCGCCATTGGCTATGGCGTCTACTGGCTCGTTAAGCGCCGTCGTAAGGTTGACTGACATATATGGTCTCTGGAGACTGCTTCCCGAGGAAAAGCCTGCCATACCTGATATTTTGGTGGGTACTTCAATCGGTCGCAACGGTCTGCAGGCCAAACTCGAATAGCGCGATGGCTAGTCTGCCATAGTCAGCAACACCCCGCGGGCGAGGCGCTGGATTGTGATCCCATATTCAAATGAGTGGGTTGCGCTTGGTTCATCGCGAATGTCGAGGCAATTGCCGCGTGGCGAATTCTTCGCGGGGCTATTCGCTCTCGGTTGTGTAAGTGGCCTCGCATCAAGCATCATCCAATCAGTCAACCGGCATGGATGGGCGGAGGCGCTTTTCAATACCTTCGGGATTAGCATAATTGTGTGGATCTCGTGTGCCGCCGGCGTATCTCTTGTTCTTCAAGACCGAACACTTCGGGTGCGTCCGTCGGACCTCGCCATGGGGGCAGGTTTTGTCTGCCTGGTCGTTCTTCCGATCGGAGCCCTGAGCTGGCTCGCGGTAACCGCTCTAAGTCTCTACGTCATTCTCTCCACCAATGTCGCCTCATCTCGACGGGGCGCTTTCATACTACTGGCTACCACCGTGCCCATGCTTTGGAGCCGATTGCTGTTTCAGTTTTTTGCCAACCTAATCTTGCAAATCGACGCTTCACTCGTTGGCTGGATATTGGGCACTCACCAAACCGGGGACATCGTGGAATTCGCTGACGGGTCCGGAGTTCTTGTAATCTGGCCAGCTTGTTCTTCGCTCGCGAATGTGTCTCTTGCAGTCCTGTGTTGGGTTACCGTGAGCCAATTGGTGGGTCCCAGAAATTCCGCTTACGATCTGCTGTGGTGCCTTTTGGCCTGCATTTCAGTAATAGCAGTGAACGTCGCGCGGATAAGTTTGATGGGCCTGAGCCAATGGCATTTCGCTACAGTCCACGGCGCATGGGGAGATGCGGTCGGCAACACAATCATACTCGTCTTGATTGTCGGCTTCAGTGTTCTCGGGGTGAGGCGTGAACTATTCCGGCGCATTTAGATGGTCCATCGCTGCCGTGCTTTTGCTGGTCATTGGATGGAAGATCGCAAACCAGCCCGAAACTCAACCTCATTTGAACGACAACCTTATCAAATTCTTTGAACGGAACCACTTCACCGTCGTCGTGACCGACGGGGTGGTGAATTACACACCGATCATCCGGGCGACCAGAGCCTCGTGCCATCTGCAGGTTGCAACACTTAGTCCTAACGGCTCGGACCGGGATCTCATTCGGCACCTTGCTGTAGGTTTTGATCGTTCATTCGTCGTCTTCCGCGGCACGGTGTACGCCACACAGCCAGTATTATGGACGGTGCTAGATTACTTTTGGTCCCGATTTCTTCGCGAGCTTGGATTGACTGAGCACATTACTTCCATCCTCAGCGTCGCCTTGAACTCATCGTGCAATGCCGAACAACTGCCGTGGGGTGAGCTTCAACGTGTGCATGGATGAGCAATGCTAGTGTGACGAACAGGGCCCGCAAATACTTGACCAGCTTGTCGGTTGCGGCGGGCGTCTCCCTGCGCTTGTCCTGGCTGGCCTCGACGTCCTCTTTCCGGTACGCCGCGAAGGGCATGTTGCCGGCCGTCTGGCAAAACCGATCCAGAACGCTCCGCTTGTCCGCTTGCGTGAGCGGATCGAAGCCCTTGAACTTATTCGAGCGATAATACTTAGTCGTTCGTGAAGAACTGGCGGCGGCGCCCGGCTCAAGCGGTGTTTCGAGCCGGGACGGTCTCGAAGAAGGCTCGGATGATGACACGCAAGAGCTCTGCGAGCCATCGCAGCAGCAGACCGAAGTTATAGCCGGCGGCGGCGAGAAC
>NZ_JBFRFR010000082.1:0-36392 GCF_052114925.1 Bradyrhizobium sp. 2TAF36
AGATGCTGCAACGCCTTGGCGCTGCCGACGTCGACCGGATTGGGCAGGATGAAGCAGCCGCTCTCGTGCATCGTCTTGAACGTCGCGCGCTTGTCAGCGGTTGTCACATGCATGTTTCTCTCCCTTGTTGGCCGCGCAGAGATAAGCCTGCGCAAATGCAAACGCTAGTGCGCGTCGTGCACGGCGCGGCTGTCCTTCGGCGCCTGCTCGCGATCATTCATGCCGTAGTCGCGGATGACGCTGGCGATGCGCAGGTGATAATCGGCAAAGATCTTCGCCCTGCCCTTCGCCTGCGTGCGCCGGTGTTCCATCGTGTTGCGCCAGGCCTGGACTGCTGCCTCGTCGCGCCAGAACGACACCGACAGGATCTTGCCCTTCTCGGTCAGGCTTTCAAAGCGCTCGACCGAGATGAAGCCATCGATGGTTTGCAGGATCGGCTTCAGGTCGGCCGCGAGGTCGAAGTAGTCCTGGCGATGTTCCGGCTTGGGCCAGACTTCGAAAATCACGGCAATCATGGGCGTCTCCTTTGCGTTGGCGGTCTACAATACCACCTTGCGCAGGAAGGTGCGCTCTTCCGCGAGGATGAATTTGTTCTCCTCGGCGAAATGGAAATTGGCCATGCCGTCTGCGTCCTGCCGCAGCCGGGCGCGATAGGCCTCATAGGCGGCCAGACTCTCGAAGGTGATCAGCGCAAACGCGATGTTGTTGGTGCCCTCATGCGGCACGAAATAGCCGATCAGGTCGCCGCCGCATTTCGGGATGATGGTGAGCCAGCGCTTCGAATATTCCTCGAACTGCGCGCGCTTGAAGGGATCGAGCTGGTAGCGGATGAAGACGGTGACGGACATGGTTGCCCCACCGCAATGCTTCGGCTACCATCGAAGCATGAAATCAGGTCCTGACATCGCCATGATTGCCTCGCTGGTCGGCGACCCCGCCCGCGCCAACATGCTCACCGCGCTGATGAACGGCCGCGCGCTGACGGCGAGCGAGCTCGCGCAGGAGGCCGGCATCACGCCACAGACCGCAAGCTCGCATCTGGCCAAGCTCGAGGCCGGCGGGCTGATCGAGCCAGAGAAGCAGGGCCGCCACCGCTACTACCGCCTCACCGACGATGACGTCGCCGGCGTGCTCGAAGGCCTTGCGGGACTTGCCGCGCGCACCGGCCACATGCGCGTGCGCACCGGGCCGAAGGATCCGGCGCTGCGGCGCGCGCGGATCTGCTACGACCACCTCGCCGGCGATCTCGGCGTGCAGATGCTCGACAGTCTACGCACGCGAAACCTGGTCAGGCAGAAGAAGCAGGACATCGAGCTGACGCCTGAAGGCGAGCGCTTTCTCGCAAAGCATTTGCAGATCTCGCCCGACATGCTGACCCATCCGCGCCGTCCGGTGTGCAAGGCCTGCCTGGACTGGAGCGAGCGGCGCCATCATCTCGCGGGCACGCTGGGCGCCGCCATGATGCAGCGTTTCGCCGAGCTGAAATGGGCCGCGCGCGACGCCACGCCCGGCAGCCGCGTGGTGAACTTCACCCGTACCGGCGAGAAGCAGTTTGCGACGCTGTTCGCGACCGGGAAGGATTGATCACGCCAGGTGCGTGAGATCGCACGTTTGCGTGTGAACCACGGCTTCCGTCATGGCCGGGCTTGACCGGGCCATCCATCGCTTTAAGCGCAGTATCGTTCCGAGGCGATGCGAAGCATCGAACCTGGAACTTCAAGATTCCGGGTTCGCGTGTTCGACGTGCCCCCGGAATGACGGCTCCAATTACGAGATCTTCATGAACCGCCTCCTCCCGGTCGCGCTTGCCGCCGCCCTCCTCACCGCCCCGCTCTCTTTCGCTTACGCCGCCGACACTACCCCGCGCGAGCCCTATGGCATCGCGCTCGAAGGCTTTGCCTATCCGTATCCCGTGCATCTGCTGCCTGTCATCAATGACGGCGAGCAGCTCAGCATGGCCTATATGGACGTCGCGCCCGAGCGGCCGAACGGCCGCACCGTCGTGCTGCTGCACGGGCGCAATTTTCCGTCGAGCTACTGGGCGCCCGTCATCAAGATGCTCAGTGACGCCGGTTTTCGCGTGATCGTGCCGGACCAGATCGGCTTCGGCAAATCCTCCAAGCCGCAAGGCGAGCTGCACTTCGACAATCTGGCGCGCAACACCATCGCCCTGCTTGATCATCTCAAGATCGACAAAGCCGAGGTCGTCGCGCATTCGCTCGGCGGCATGCTGGGCGTGCGCATCGCCCGCGCCTATCCGGACCGCGTCGCCCATCTCGTGCTGACCGCGCCGATCGGGCTGGAAGACTACCGCCTCTACGTGCCCCCGACGCCGACCGAGAAGATCATCGAGAGCGAGGACAAGCTCACACCCGACGGCTATCGCAAGCAGCTCCAGACCAATTACGCGATCAAGCTGCCGCCCGACGCGATCACGCCGTTCGTCGATGCCCGCTACAACATCAAGGGCAGCCCGGACTATCCGCGCTGGCTGCGCGCCTACGTCAGCTCYGGCCAGATGATCTATCGCGAGCCGGTCGCGCACGAGGTCGCGTTGATCACAGAGCCGACGCTGTTCATCATGGGCGCCGACGATCACAACGCGCCGGGCCGTCCGAACGCGCCGGAGGCATTGCGCGCGAAAATGGGCCAGAACGCGGAGCTCGCGAAAGCGCTTGCGGCCAAGATGCCGAACGCGCGGGCCGAAGTGATCCCGGACACCGGACACCTCGTCTTCCTGGAGGCGCCGGAGAAGTACAAGGAATTGGTGCTGGGCTTTCTCGGCCGCTAGAGCGTTTTCGAGCGACGTCGATACCGGTTCGCGTCAAAGAAACGCATCAGAACAAAGAACCTGGAGCTCCGTTCCGATTCCATCGGGACGGCGCGCCATCGCTGTCGCCGGAAGCCGCATGCGGAGAATGTTCATGCCGCATTCAGGTCATGATTGGCAGGTTTGGATCGCGACGTGTCGGCACGTCCCCAAATTTAACGTGTCGAATCGTGTCTTTTGATTCATTGTGCGCCGCAAGCGCCCCAAAAACCTGCCCAAGGACAAGAGGAAGATCACATGAAATACCTGTTTGCCGCCGTCATGCTCGCCAGCGCGGTCGCCGGTTTCAGCGAAGCGGCCAGCGCCGCCGGTGGCTGCGGCCCCGGCTGGTACCGCGGCGCCTATGGCGGCTGCCGCCCGATGCGCGGTGCGGTCGTTGTGCGGCCCGGCCCGGTGGTGGTTGCCCCGCCGGTCGTCGTCGTGCCCCGCGCCCGCGTCTGCCCGTACGGCTTCCGTTGGTGGGGTGGCCGCTGCCGCCCGATCTGATCTGACCTTTTCGTATTGCGAGATGGCCGTGCGGCGAAAGCCTGCGCGGCCATTTTCGTTTTGAACGCCTGACGTCGCATCCGCCAGCTCCGAATCAAAACGGGGACCGCAATCACGATCCCCGTTCAAGGCTTGGCTTGTGTCGAGCTTACCAGTGGTGGCGGTGCCAGCGCCGGCGATGCCAACCCCAGTGGCGGCGGCGCCAGCCCCAATGGCGGTGGTGGCCATGCCAATGCACCTGCTCGGGCTTGAGCTGCGCGGTCTCCTCACTGGTGGTGACGGCGGGACGAGCGTCGGGATTGCCTTGCGGCGCGCGCGCGGGATCACCGAGCGGCTGCGGCGCCAACGGCGCAGCTTGTGCGGTCGCGGTCAACGTCGCGGCTCCAGCCGCGACGCCGAATGCAAGTTTCAAAAAGTTCCGACGCTCCATGACATGTCCTCTAGGCTATCGAGCAAGTGATGCAGAGGGAGTGTCGTGGTCACGACATGAACGAAAGCTGAATCGCATCTTCAGATTCATGACATGGGTGTCAGGGACAAGCGAGCTACGGGACTCGGTGCGGGCTACGCTCCGGCGTCCTGCTTCGCAAACTCCTGCGCCAGCACCAGCGTCTCGCGCGTGCGCTTCACGTCGGGCCAGTCGCGATTGAAATCGGCGACGAGCTGCTTCAACGCATCGCCCCTCAGCATCGCAGCCAGCTTGGCCTCGTCATCGAACTGATACATGGCCTGATGCAGCGAGGGATCGTCCAGGCTCCAGAACCGCCAGGCCTTAGCTATGCCGAACGCCTTCACCGCGTCCGGCACATGCGCGGTCTCGTACCATGTGTCGAAGGCGGCGCGCTTGCTGGCGTCGGTGACGGTGGCGCGAACGACGAAGTAGGCAGCAGGCATGTGTTTCCTCCCGTTGTTTGGCCGCAGCATAGACGGTTATAGTGGCGGCAACAAAAAGCCCGCGCGACGGAACTTCATGATCGCGCCGATGGGGGAAGGAATGGCCATGCGCAGGATCATCACGGGCGTCGTTGCGATCACCTGCCTGTGGCCCACGGCCTCGCTCGCCGAAATCGTCCGCTTCGACATCCTCGCGCGCGAGCCCGCCTTTGCCGGGCGCAGCTTTGGCGATGTCGGCACCTATGAGCGCATCACCGCGCGCGCGACCTTCGCGCTCAACCCGTCCGACGATCGCAACGCCGTCATCACCGACCTCGCGCTCGCGCCGCGTAGCTCCGACGGCAAGGTGGCAGCCACCGCCGACGTCGTGATCCTGCGGCCCACCGATCCCACTCACGGCAACGGCACGCTGCTGCTCGAGGTGCCCAATCGCGGCCGCAAGCTGGCGCCGCAATTGTTCGACGATTCCGCCCAGCCCGGCGCCAACAATGCCGACAAGGCCGAAGACGCCGGCATCGGCTTCCAGCATCGCCAGGGCTTTACGATGGTCTGGGTCGGCTGGCAGGGCGACATCCCCTCCAAGCCCGGCCAGATGGCGATGACGGCGCCGGTGCTGAAGACCGTCACCGGGCCTGCGCGCGAAGAGGTGGTCTTCGACAACACGACCAATCCCGCGCGTGCGACGCTGACCTGGCCGGCGACCGACGCCGCCGACCTCAAGGTCTCCGTGCGCGCCGCCTGGGCCGATGCGCGGCAGGCGCCTTCCGGCCTCCTCGCAAAGCTCGTCGATCCCGTGACAGTAGAGATCACCCGGCCCGACGGTTTTGATGCCGGCGCGCTCTACGAGATCACCTACACCGCGCGCGATCCTGTGCCGCTCGGCATGGGCTATGCCGCCGTGCGCGACGTCGTCAGCTTTCTCCGCCACGATGAGACGCAAGCGAACCCGCTGCTGAACGGCCTGCATCCCTCCGTCAGCCGCGCGATCGGCTTCGGCGTGTCGCAATCCGGCCGCTTTCTCCGCGACTTCCTCTATCTCGGCTTCAACGAGGACCTCCAGGGCCGCACGGTGTTCGACGGATTGATGCCGCATGTCGCGGGCACGCGGCGGATGGCGACGAACGTCCGCTTCGGCCAGCCCGGCCGCAACCCGCGCCATCCGCAGGATCCGGCGTGGCAGGCTGATCTCTTCCCCTTCACCTATGCGAGCCTCAGCGATCCCTATTCCGGCAAGACCGACGGCCTGCTTCGCCGCTGCGCGCTCTCGGCGACGTGCCCGAAGGTGATGCAGACCGACAGCGAGCACGAATGGTGGGCCTCGCACGCCTCGCTGCTGGTCACCGACCTCGCCGGCAACCACCTTGATCTGCCCGACAACGTCCGCGCCTATATGATCACAGGCACGCCGCATTTCGCCGAAGCTTCCGACGTGATGCGGAAGGGCGTGCCGGCGATGTCGCTGCCGCAAAACCCGATGCATGCGGGCGGGCCAATGCGCGCGCTGCTCACCGACCTCAACGCCTGGATCAGCGACGGCATCAAGCCGCCCGCAAGCCGCGTCCCCATGCGCGCTCACGGCACACTTGTATCGGCACAGGGCGCGGTGCCGATGGATATCCCCGGCCTACCCTACGCCGGCATCCACACGCTGGCCGCCTTCTCCGACCAGAGCGTGCTGCCGCCCAAGGAGATCGGCCGCTATCCCGTGTTCGTGCCGAAGGCGGACAATGACGGCATGGCCATCGCGGGTATCCGCCAGCTTGCGCTCGCAGTGCCGCGCGCGACCTACACCGCATGGAATCCGCGCGCGCAGGGATTTGGCCCGACGGCGCTCTATCCGCTGCAAGGCGCGGTGGTGCCATTCGCACCGACCGAGGCCGCGCGGAAGGAAGTGCACGATCCCCGGCTGTCGATCGGGGAGCGCTATGCGGACGATGGCGCGTATGTGGCCGCGGTACGGCGCGAGGCGGCGCGGCAGGTGGCGGAGCGGACCCTGCTGCCGGAGGATGCAGAGCGCGCGGTCGAGGCCGCGAAGCAAGGCAAGTTGGCGAAGCTTGGGCAGTGAGCGAAGCCCAGTGGCCCCGTAGGGTGGGCAAGGCGGAGCGTGCCCACCACTTCTGTCGTCGGCCAAAAGATGGTGGGCACGGCGCAAGTGCGCCTTTGCCCACCCTACGGTCGCTGCCCGCGGAGAAAAACCGTCCGCGCCTGTCGGAATGCCCGTCCTCCATCCGTCCTATGCCCAGACAGCACGGAGACACCGCATGGCCAACCTCACCCTCACCACCTTCGATTGGGTTCCCGAGATGCCGCGGGGTTTCGTACGCGACCTTCGCGTGCGCTGGGCGCTCGAAGAGGCCGCGTTGCCCTATCGCGTCGCGAGCGTGCCGTTCGGCCCGCGGGACGCCACGCATTTCGCGCACCAGCCCTTCGGCCAGGTGCCGTGGCTGACCGATGGTGACCTCTCGATCTTCGAGAGCGGCGCGATCCTGCTGCATCTGGGTGAGCTCAGCGACAGGCTGATGCCCACCGATCCGCGCGGTCGCAGCGAGGCAAAGGAGTGGGTGTTCGCGGCGCTCAATTCGGTGGAGATGCCGGCCCTGCCCTGGACGATGTTCAAGTTCACCGGCAGTGACGATGGCTCGCCTGCCGTGAAATTCGTCGACGACTTCCTCAAGCTACGCCTCAAGCACATGGAGACCGTGCTGGCCGGCCGCGAATGGCTGGCGGGGTCTTTCTCCGTCGCCGACATCCTGATGTCGGACGTGCTGCGCGTCGTCGACAAGTTCGACGGCCTGGCGGACAGTCCTGCCTGCCGCGACTACGTCGCACGCGCCACGGGCCGTCCGGCGTTCGCAAAAGCCCACGCCGATCAGATGGCGCATTTCGTTGCGGCGGATGTCAAACGCAGGGCGGATTAGCGCAGGCGCAATCCGCCAGCGCATGTTTCAACAAAGATGGTGGGTTACGCCGCGCGAACTGCGCTTCGCGCAGTCGCGGGGCTAACCCACCCTACGAACTTCGCCTCACACCAATTTCAGCGGCGTGTCCTCAACCACGCGAAGATCGATCCTGCCGATCAGTTGCGCGCGAAGCGCCTCGGCAGCACCGATGGCGCTCTCGGTTTGCTGCAACGTGCTGATGTTCGAACCGAGCGACACGATCCCGCCCAGCACCAGGGCGATCGATCCGAGCGCCGCAATCAGACCTGTCCCGAACAACCCAAGGATCGTGATCAACAACAGCGCGCCGCCGCCGCCAATCGCGATCTTGGATGCCAGAATGTACTTCCGGCATCGCTCGGCGATCTCGGCCAGCCGCTCGATCCGCGCCTCAATGTCTGAAATCTCGTCGGTCGGATCGTCTTCGGTCATCAGCGACATGCGGCACTTGGGTTAAAAACCCGGATTTCGCTACGCTCCATCCGGGCTACTTGTCGTCACAACGGCAAATTGTCGTGCTTCTTCGCCGGCGTCTCCACCTTCTTGTCCTTCAGCATCGCCAGCGCCCGGGCGATCCGCTTGCGGGTCGAGTGCGGCATGATGACGTCGTCGATGTAGCCACGCTCGGCGGCGATGAAGGGGGACAGGAAGCGGTCTTCGTATTCCTTGGTGCGCGCGGCGATCTTGTCGGGGTCGCCGATGTCACTGCGGAAGATGATCTCGACCGCGCCCTTGGCGCCCATCACCGCGATCTGGGCGGTCGGCCAGGCGTAGTTCATGTCGGCGCCGATCTCCTTGGAGGCCATGACGTCGAAGGCGCCGCCATAGGCCTTGCGGGTGATAATGGTGACCAGCGGCACGGTGCACTGCGAATAGGCGAACAGCAGTTTCGCGCCGTGCTTGATCAGGCCGCCATATTCCTGCGCGGTGCCCGGCAGGAAGCCCGGCACGTCGACGAAGGTGACGATCGGGATGTTGAAGGCATCGCAAAAACGGACGAAGCGCGCGGCCTTGCGCGAAGCGTCGCTGTCGAGAACGCCGGCCAGCACCATCGGCTGGTTGGCGACGAAGCCGACGGTGCGGCCCGCAATGCGGCCAAAGCCGGTGACGATGTTCTTGGCGAAGGCATCCGCGACCTCGAAGAAGTCGCCCTCGTCCACGACCTTCAGGATCAATTCCTTCATGTCGTAGGGCTTGTTCGGATTGTCGGGGATCAGCGTATCCAGCGACATGTCGACACGGCCGATGTCGTCAAAACTCGGCCATTCCGGCACGCCGTCGGTGTTGTTGGACGGCAGGAAGTCGATCAGGCGCCGCATCTGGAGCAGCGTCTCGACGTCGTTCTCGAAGGCGCCGTCGGCGATCGAGGAGCGCGTGGCGTGCACCGAGGCACCGCCGAGCTCTTCCGCGGTGACGACCTCGTTGGTGACGGTCTTCACCACGTCGGGGCCGGTGACGAACATGTAGCTGGTGTTCTTCACCATGAAGATGAAGTCGGTCATGGCAGGTGAATAGACGTCGCCGCCGGCGCAGGGGCCCATGATGACGGAGATCTGCGGGATCACGCCGGAGGCGAGCACGTTGCGGCGGAACACATAGGAATAGCCGGCGAGCGCGGCGACGCCCTCCTGGATGCGGGCGCCGCCCGCGTCGTAGAGGCCGATGATGGGCGCCCTCGCCTTCATCGCCATGTCCTGGAGTTTCGTGATCTTCAGCGCGTGCGTTTCGGAGAGCGAGCCGCCGAACACCGTGAAGTCTTTCGCGAAGACAAAGGTCTTGCGACCGTTGACGGTGCCCCAGCCGGTGACGACGCCGTCGCCGGGGATCTTGTTCTTCTCCATGCCGAACTCGGTGGAGCGGTGCTCGACGAACATGTCGAACTCCTCGAACGATCCCTTGTCGAGCAGGAGCTCGATGCGCTCGCGCGCGGTCAGCTTGCCGCGGGCGTGCTGCGCTTCGATGCGCTTCTCCCCGCCGCCGAGCTTTGCGCCGGCGCGACGATCTTCAAGGGCGTCCAGGATATTCTTCATTTGCTCCCGCCAGTTCTTAGCCTAAATGCGATTGCCGGGGGTTCTAACACGGCATTTTGCGGGCCGGGAAGCCGCTTTCGGCGCCGCAGGGCTGCCTTGCCGCAGCGGGAAAGCGCAAGGAATTACAGAGTTTTGCCTGGGAGACGACAATGGATGAGGTAACGGCCGAGACGGGCGCGGCGACCGGCGGCGTCAAGATCCTCCTGCGGCTGGAAGGCTTGACCCTGTTCACGGGGATGGTGATGCTCTACGCCTCCTGGGGCGGCTCGTGGCTGGTGTTCGCCCTGCTCTTCTTCGTCCCCGATCTGAGCTTCCTGGCGTACCTGGCCGACGCCAGATTCGGGGCGCTGGTCTACAATGCCGCCCACAGCTACATGGCGCCGGTGGCGCTGCTGACGCTGGGCTTCGGCTTCGCCTCGCCGCTCACGCTGTCCATCGCCATGATCTGGCTCGCCCATATCGGCATCGACCGGGCGCTCGGCTATGGCCTGAAATATTCGGCCGGGTTCGGCTTCACCCATCTCGGGCGGATCGGCCGCCAGAAAGACGCCTGAGGGGATTGCCGTCGTTTTGTCGGCCCCCACCGGTTGACCGGGCCGGCCGATTCAGGCTTGCTCCCTTCACGATCAGGCGCCGAATGTTGCGTGAGCCCAGTCGGTACGGCGGCGGTCACCACGTCTGGCTGCAAGCATCACCCATGTCCGCCACGGTCGTCCCCCTGCCGCCGAACAGCCCGTCCGAAACCACCGACTTCCTGCGGCGGATGGCCAGCATGGTGTCGGGGCGCAACGGCGAGATGCTGCTGCGCGCGGCCGCGCTGATCGAATCGCTCAAGCACCGGGCGATGTCGGCCGAACGGCTGTTTAACGAGCAACAGGAAGAGAACAAGCGCCTTGTGGAGCTGCGCGAGACGACCGAGCTCGCCTCAAACGCCATGGTCAGCCAGATCGCGGCGCTGGGGACCCAGCTCGCCGAGGTGACCGCGGCCGCGGCGGCCGAGCGCGCCGCGTTCGACGCCGAGCGCGGCAAGCTGCTCGGCCTGATGCAGGATGCGGAAAGCCATATCGGCAAGCTCACCACCGAGCTCGAGACGTTGCGCGCCTCCGTCGACAGCTTCAACGAGACCGTGGTCTCGGTGCCGCTCGAGGTGCTGCGCCTGGCACGCACCCAGTTCGATGTCCTCTCCAACGGCTTTGCCCGCAAGGGCGACGTGATCTCGCAGGCGATGAGCGAGATCGGCGGCTTTGCGATCGACCAGGCGCTGACGGCGAAGAAGACGGCCGATAAGGCCTGAGGTCGTCGCGCATCAAATTGACAGCGCCCAGACCGGTTGTTCTATTAGGCCAAAATCATAGGGGGGAGTCTGATGCCGACGGCAATTCGCGTCGCTGCGACACTCATGGCACTGTGCGTTTCGAGCCTGCTCGCCGACGCCAACGCGCAGTCGCTACCAAGGGAAGCCGCCCCCCGGACCGAGATCTTCCCGATCCCCTCGCTCACCCTCTCCGACCAGCAATTCCTCAGGGGCGATGCGGCGGCCGGCAAGCCGGTGACGGTCGCTGGCGAATTCCGCGTCGCCCAGGGCACCGGCAAACTTCCCGTCGTGGTGCTGATGCACGGCTCGAGCGGCGTCGGCGCCACGACCGAGGCCTGGGTGCATGCTTTCAACGCCATGGGCATCTCGACCTTCGTGATCGACGGTTTTACCGGCCGCGGGCTGACGGTGGTCGGGCCGAACCAGGCGCTGCTCGGCCGCCTCAATCTGATCGTCGACATCTACCGCTCACTGGAGATTCTTGCGAAGCATCCCCGCGTCGATCCCGACCGCATCGTGCTGATGGGCTTCTCGCGCGGCGGACAGGCGACGCTCTATGCGAGCCTCGAGCGCTTCAACAAGCTCTGGAACAAGTCCGGCGTGCAGTTCGCGGCTTACATTCCCTTCTATCCGGATTGCTCGACGACGTATCAGAGCGACAGCGACGTCGCCGCACGCCCGGTCCGGATCTTCCACGGCACGCCTGACGACTACAATCCCGTGACGAGCTGCAAGGCGTTCGTCGGACGGCTCAAGACGGCCGGGCGTGACGTGGTGCTGACGGAGTACCCCGACAGCGCGCACGGCTTCGACAGCGGCCTGCTCGGCGTCAACACCGTTGCGGTGTCGGCCAACGCGCAGACCGTGCGCAACTGCCATATCAAGGAGGGCGACGGCGGCATGCTGATGAACGGCGATACCAACGCGCCCTTCACCTACAAGGATGCCTGCGTCGAGCTCAACCCGCATGTCGGTGGCAACCCCGCGACCGCCGCGGAGTCGCGCAAGGCGGTGGAGGAATTTTTGCAAGCGCTGTTCAAGCTGGGCTAGGCGCTGGGAGGCTGCTCGGCCTTCATGGTTCGAGACGCGCCGCAAGCGGCGCTCCTCACCATGAGGGTCTGATATCTCGCCACGAAGCAAGACCTCATCCTGAGGAGCCCGCCAGAGGCGGGCGTCTCGAAGGATGGCCGCAACGAAGGCTGCTCGCCTAAGGGCTCGCCCGGCTTGAACGGCTCCTGCTTGTCCGGCGGCACCGTCTCTTCGGCCATCGCCAGCAGCATCGCAACCATCACGTAATTGCCAGACACCGCGGTGAGATCGACGATCTGCTGATCGCTAAACACCTTCTTCGCCCGCGTGTAGGTCTCGTCGGAAACTTTCTTGGTCGTGGTGATCTCGGTGACGAAGTCGTAGACCACGGCCTYGTCCTCGGCCATTTTCGACGGCCGCTTGTTGGCCTTCAACTCCGTGATGATATCAGGCGACAGGCCCGCCTTGGCCGCCAGCGGCGCGTGCGCGAACCATTCCACCTGCGAGCGCCACTGCCGCCCGATGATCAGGATCGCGAACTCGTTCAGCTTGGTCGGGACCGAGGTTTCCCAGCGCAGATAGTAGAACAGGTCGAACAGTCGCTGGCCGAGCACCGGGCTGCGGATCATCGGATTGTAGGGCCCGCCGATGCCGACGCTCGACACCTTCATGATCTGCTCGCCGAGCGGCTTCTGCTTGGCGTCGAGCTGGTCCATGGTGAGCTGCGGAAAGCGCGGCTCCTTGCTGGTGGCGGGTGCGGCAAACATCGTCGCGGCAAGCCATCCGCCGGCGGCGGCCAACGTGAGCGACGACAGCCAGAGTGGCGTTGAATTCATTTTATCCTCCCGACCTTTTCTTTTGTTTGGTCGGAAGGATGCTAGCAGGTTCGTACGCGCCAGCTAGATCGCGCCGATCTCGGCAAGGCAGGCTTGCGTCAACGGCATACGCTCGCCGACGAGACGCGGCTCCTTGCAATCCATGTTGAGCGCGAACACGGTGTGCGCCTCACCCTTCTCGGCCCAGCCGACCATCCAGCCGAGCGACGGCTCGCCGCGCTCGGCGCCGAGCAAGCCGGATTTGGCGCGGATGACGCTGTCGCCGACCTTGGTCACCGGCAGGATATCGGCGACGAGATCCTGGCTGCGCTTGCTGATCGGCAGCGCGCGGCGGCGCAGCCGGTCGACGAAATCGATCTGCTCGACCGGGTCGATGCGCAAATTCCCGGTGAGCCAGAACTGGTCGATGCCGCCGCCGATATCGCGATTGCCGTAGTCGAACATGTCGACATACTTTTGCATCCGCTCTTGCCCGATCCGGCGCGCGATCTCCTGATAGACCGGCACGGCGCTGACCGCGATGGCGCTGCGCATCGTGTGGTCCTTGTTCCACGCTTCGATCGGCCGCTTCACGCCGTCCCAGGGGAATACGTCCTTGTCGGGATCTGTGACCACGCCGGTCTCGAGCGCAATCAGCGAGTTCGGAATCTTGAAGGTCGAGGCCGGCAGCGTCGCTTCGCCCGAACGGTCCTTGTCGCTCGCGACGATCAGATAGTCCTCGACCTTGTAGCCGACGAAGGTGCCTGCCGTGCCAAGATCGGTGAAGCGCTTTGCGAGGCTGTCGCGAATCTCGTTGCGCGGCGGCGCGACGTGGCTGAACGCGCGCTGCGGCATGGTGGCGGCTGCGGCGAGAAGGCCGAGGGTGGAACGGCGGGTGAGCACGAGCAGTATCCGTTGAGCAATGAAGATGGCCGCGACCATGCAGCCGCTATCGTGGTGAAACGATGACAGGTTATTTCTTGAGCATGATCTTGTCGGAAAACCGCTGCACACTTTTCCGGATCATGCTCTACCGCCCCCGGCCCGACAGCCGCAGCACGAACACCAGCACTTCGGCGACGGCCTTGTAGAGATCGGGCGGGATCTCCTCTCCGAGCTCGACCTTGGACAGCGCGCCGGCCAAGATCTCGTTCTCTTCGATCGGGATGTCGTTGGCTTTGGCGATCTCGACGATCTTTTCGCCGATCGTGCCCTTGCCCTTGGCGACGACGACGGGCGCGTTGCTGCCCTTCTCGTAGTGCAGCGCAATTGCGAGCTTGGATGGATCGCTCATGTGGCGCGATCCAGGAAGTGGCCGGCGCGGGCCGGCGCCGGCTGCGGCGGCGTGCCGTCGCGCACCAGGATGTCGCCGGGCTTGAGCTCGGCGCGCGTCAGGGCCTGATTGAGCTCGCCGATGCCGGCGCGGAGCTGCTGCGCGGTCGCGGGCCGCTCCGCCCACATCCGCACAAAAGTCTTGTCGCCGTTGAGCGTGATCAGGGCATGCACGGGGCCGGCCGGCTCGACATTGAGCGTGAAGCGCGCGCGCCAGGCGCGCTTGGCGGGATCGGCGGATTCGTTGCCGCCGTCGCGCGAGATCTCGAACTGCGCCATCGCGGTGCCCTGCGGCGTTGCAAAGGGAATCTCGAAATTCCACTGCGGCACGGTCGGATCGATGCGATGGCCAGAGGCATCGGTGCGATCGGGCAGCGAGGCGACCTGCAACAAGGTCTGCCGCGCGATCGCGGCATCGGTGTCGTCGAGCAGGCGGTGCACCGTTGCGGAGAGCGGTGTATCCGGCGCGAGCGATGGCGAGGCGATCGCCTGCGGCGCCGGCAGCGCGCCGCGGAACGGCGGCGGTGTCGCGCGCGCCGCGGCCTCGAAGAGATGGCCATCCGGCACGGCCTTGTTGGAGCCCGGCACGTTGCCGATCATGCGCGGCAGGTTTTGCGTGACCTCTTGAAGGAGGGCCGCGGCAAGGCCGGCGGACATGGTTCGCGGCATCGCGGCCTGCGGAGCGCCGCCGGCGATGTCGGCGAGCACAGCGGCTGGGAGATTGGCGCTGCGCGGCATCTGCGGCTGTTGGGCCATATCGAGCTCGGTTGACGGCGATGCAGCCTGAGCCGGCACGGCGGCGACCTGCGGTTTCCCCGCCGTAGTGATCGCGGCGCCTTGCGCCTGTGGCGCGGCGGTCTCGAGCGTGGCCAATGTCTGGCGCAGCACCAGCAGCGCGGCCTTCAGGTCCGGCATTGTGCCGGAGGACGGCGTTGCGCCTGCGGCCAATGACGCCTCGAGAAACAGACCGGACTTCTGGAAGGCGGATTCGATATCGCCGCCGTCGAGGGCGGTGTTGAGCGGCGTCTGCTGCGCCAGCACGTCCAGCACCGCCTGCTTCAGTCCCGCCGGCAGATCGCTGCCGGTGACGACGGAGGCGAGATTGGCGAACAACGGCGCCTGGCTGCCCTGTTTCGTGACCGCCTCGGCCGAAGCCACGGTGACGGCGACCTGCTCCAACGGCGTCAGCGTGTTGCGCGCGGTGGTCGCAGATGGCGCGAGCGACGGGCTGTCCACGAGCGAAGCCGCCCGCGGCGTCAGCGTGATCTGGTCGGCCGTCGGCTCGCCTGCCCCGTTCATGATGGCGAGCCTGATGGTGCCGTCGTTCTGCGACACTGCGRGCTGGAGATTTTGCCCCGGTGTCAGCGACACCTCGGACATCACATCCATCGACAGATTGGCGATCGCGATCCGCACCAGATTGTCGGCCATCACGCTGACGACCCTTGCGTCCACGACGCTGCCGGCCTGGAGCACAAGATCGGGCGTCGCCGCATCAGCCACGGGGCTGGCGGCACTGACCGGAACGATCGAGCTTATCGGCGTTGGCATTTCAGGGGCCCAGGGAACGCTAGCCCCACCCTAAGGCCGCCCTCGTAAACCTCTCGTTAAGGACCTTTGTCCGCTTGCGGCTCTACGGCCGCCAGCACTGCCACAGCGGCCCCAAAATCCTTCAGGCGGGCGGCGCGGCGGGCAGCCGCCTCCTCGTCCACGCCCCATTTCTCGGCGTTCCAGTCCTCGTCGACATGGGCGGCGGCCCAGACCTGGCCGGCATCGCGCACGCCATGGGCGAGCGCCAGCGCCAGCAGCGCAGAACCGGTCAGGGTCGTGACCACGTGGAGCGCCGCGACCGACCAGGGATCACCGGGGAGCGCGGCGCGGGCGGCCTGAACGGCCTCGTCCGGCTGCTTCACGTGCATGATGCCCTCGGACAGGATGAAATGCGCGCCCAGCGTCTCCGCGGCCCAGAACAGCACGGGGTCCCAATGCGCGGCCTCGCGGGCGACCAGCCCTTCGGGGTGGCCGGCGCGATAGAACAGCAGGTCGGTCTCGAAGTATTTCGCAAGGTCCTCGCTGACGAGCTCGACGCGATCGATGACACCCTCGACGACGCTGTTGGCGATCCGCGTCAGCGGCATCGTCACGGGATCGATCGTCTCGCCCTGAGCCGCCCATTCCGCGGCCACGGCATCGGCCAGCGCGCGCGACGGGATCACCACCTGGCGGGCCGATGGCGTCCGGATCGGCCTGCCGTCCAGCGTGATGGCGAAGCCGCCCTCGGCCTCGGCCAGGCCCGCCTCCTTGTAGAAGCGCTTGCGCCGCGGCGTACGCGCGGCCTGGCGCACCGCCTCCTGCGGATCGAGCGGGGACCGCCCCGCAACCTCATCGAACAATTCGCGCATCTCGTTTCGGCCTCGGTCTCTGGATGCTAGGCTTGTAAGCCAAGACCGGCGGCTGATAAAGCGAGCGGCAAGGCATGAGGGAACTTGCGGGCATTGCGGCCCTTCTCGCCGGGCTCTGGCCGGCCGCGGCGGACGCCGGTTTCCGCAGCCCGGAATCGCTGGTCCGCAATGTCTACGCGCATTACGGCGATGGCGCGCAGGAACTGTCAAAGGGCCTGCCGCGCGATGCCGCCTCCGCCCGGCAGTTCTTCGACCCCAGCCTGCGCAGGGCCTGGAGCGCGCCGAGGGTCGAGCCCTACGACTTCCTGGTGCAGAGCCCGAACTGGAAGCTCGGCCCGGTCGCGATCGCGGTCGTTCGCAGGCAATACGACAAGACCTATGTCGCGGCGAATTTCGACAATCGCGGGCGAAAGGTCACGCTAAACTTCGTCCTGGTCAACGGACCCGAAGGCTGGCTGATCACGGATGTCGAGAGCCCGCACGACTCCTTGCGGATGTTTCTGGAGCAGTTTCGGAAGTGAGGGGGCCAGTCGCCACTGCCTCAACACCGTCATTGCGAGCGCAGCGAAGCAATCCAGACTGTATCCGCAGAAGCATTCTGGATTGCTTCGTCACTTCGCTCCTCGCAATGACGGGGCTGGTAGCGAGGCCCCAATCCCTACTCTTCCGGCGCGTTCTCGATCGGATCGAACCGGCTCGCATCGAGCCCGAGCAGATTCCACGACTGCTGCATGTGCGGCGGCAATGGCGCGGTGGCGTCGATCACGCCGCCGCGCGGATGTGGAATAACGATGCGGCGCGCGAGCAGATGCAGCCGGTTTTGCAGTCCGCCCGGCAGCTGCCAGTTCTCGATATTGAAATATTTGGGATCGCCGACGATCGGGTGGCCGATATGCTCCATGTGGGCGCGCAGCTGATGGGTGCGGCCCGTCACGGGCTTGAGCGACACCCAGGTCAGCTTGTTGCCGGCGGTCTCGACCACCGCATAATACGTCACCGCGTGGCTCGCGCCCTCGTCGCCATGCTGGGCGATGCGCATGATGGTGTCGTCCTCGCTCTCCTCCTTCGCGAGGAAGGTCGAGATGCGGCCCTGCTTCGGCTTCGGCAGGCCCGGCACCAAAGCCCAATAGGTTTTGCGCGCCGACCGCGAGCGGAAGGCGCCGGTCAGATGCGAGGCGGCAAATCGCGTCTTGGCGATCAGCAGGCAGCCCGAGGTCTCCCGGTCGATGCGGTGCACGAGGCGCGGCTTCTGGCCCTTGGAATCGCGCATCACCTCCAGCATCTGGTCGATGTGCCGTGTCATGCCCGAGCCACCCTGCACGGCGAGGCCGAGAGGCTTGTTCAGGACGAGGACGTCGTCGTCCTCGTAGATCGTCATCTCTTTGAGCGCCTGAAGCGTCTTTTGGGCACCTTCCGACAGCTCGCCGACGGCCTTCGGCGTGTCGAGCTTCAGCGGCGGGATACGGACGCTCTGGCCCTCCTCCAGCCGATCCTTGCTGTCGACACGCTTGCCGTCGACGCGCAGCTCGCCTTTGCGGACGACGCGCTGGATGTGGGAGAACGACAGGCCGGGAAAGCGCGCTTCCAGGAAACGATCGACGCGCATGTTGTTTTCATCAGCCGTCACCTTGACGGTCTGCACCTTCGTCGGCAGCAGCGCCTCGACGGGCTTTGCCGGCGCAGGCGCTTCGGGCGCAGCCTTGGGCGGCCGCCGCTCGGCACGCTCCGCCGCAAAGCGCGGCGGCTTCGCACCCGGCTTGCCACCCAGCCGTGGTCCCGCCTTCTTCACAGTGCGCGCCTTGAACGGACGCGAATCGTCGCGCTCGTCACGCGAGCGGGGCTTTGGGTTCATTCTCTTGATGCGGCGGCTCATGGTTGCCTGCGTACCCTAAAAGCCGGCTCCCGTCACGGCGAAATGGCCGTTTCTAGCGCGAGCCTCCCCGCTCCTTCCGCAGCTTGGCCCAGTAATCCAGCCGCTTGCGGATCTCGCGCTCAAAACCGCGCTCGGGCGGGTCGTAGAAGGTCTGGCGGCCCAGGGCTTCCGGAAAGTAGTCCTGGCCGGAGAAGGCGTCGGGGGCGTCGTGGTCGTATTCGTAGGCCGCGCCGTAGCCTTCGGACTTCATCAGCTTGGTCGGGGAATTGAGGATGTGCTTTGGCGGTAGCAGCGAGCCGGCCTGTTTTGCGACCTGCATCGCGGCCTTGAAAGCCGTGTAGACGGCATTCGATTTCGGCGCGGTGGCGAGATAGACGACGGCTTGCGCGATCGCGAGCTCGCCCTCGGGATGGCCGAGGAAGTCGAAGGCGTCCTTGGCCGCGTTGGCAATGACGAGCGCCTGCGGATCGGCAAGGCCGATGTCCTCGACCGCCATGCGCACGACGCGGCGGGCCAGGAACAGCGGGTCCTCGCCGGCATCGAGCATGCGCGCGAGGTAATACAGCGCGGCGTCGGGATCGGAGCCCCGCACCGACTTATGCAGCGCCGAGATCAGGTTGTAGTGGCCGTCGGCCGACTTGTCGTAGATCGGAGCGCGGCGCTGCAGGATCTCCTGCAACTGCGCCGCGTTGAAAATCTCGTCCGCCCGCGCTGAGCGCCAGACCTCCTCGACAAGCGTCAGCGATGCCCGGCCGTCGCCGTCGGCCATGCGCACCAGCACGGCGCGCGCCTCGTCATCGAGCGGCAGCTTGCGGCCCTCGACCTCCTCAGCATGCGCGAACAGTTTTTCGATCGCGGCGGCATCGAGCGAGCGAAACACCAACACGCGCGCACGCGAGAGCAACGCCGCGTTGAGCTCGAAGGACGGGTTTTCGGTGGTCGCGCCGACCATCACGACGGTGCCGTCTTCCATAACGGGCAGAAACGAATCCTGCTGCGCGCGATTGAAGCGATGCACCTCGTCGACGAACAGCAGCGTGCCCTTGCCCATCTCGCGGCGGGCGCGCGCGGCATCGAACGCCTTCTTCAGATCGGCGACGCCGGAGAACACCGCGGAGATCTGCTCGAAATGCAGATCGGTCGCATCCGCCAGCAGCCGCGCCACCGTGGTCTTGCCGGTGCCGGGCGGGCCCCAGAACACCAGCGAGCCGAGCGTGCGCGTCTCCAGCATGCGCGTCAGCGCACCGTCGGGACCGAGGATATGGTCCTGGCCAACGACCTCCGACAGCGCACGCGGGCGCAGCCGGTCCGGCAGCGGATGCGGAGCCTCGTGGTCGAGCCCCGCCGCGGCAAAGAGAGTTGGCGTCTCCTGTGGGCGCTTCGGGCTCATCCGCCCAGCGTGACGTTGATCTGCTGGCCACCGCGCACCAGCGTGATGCGCCAGATCCGCGGCCGTTCGCCCGCCGCCTTTTCGAGGTCGCCGGTCTTGCTGATCTTCTGGTTGTTGACGGCGAGGATGATGTCGCCCTTCTGGAAGCCGACACTCGCAGCCGCGCTGTCGCCGCCGAGATCGGTGATCACGACGCCTTCGGTGTCGGCGTCCAGATGCAGTTCGTCGGCAACCGCCGGCGTGATGGACGAGACCTTCGCGCCCTGGAACGGCGAGCGCGCGGTGACGACGAGTTCGTTGCGGCCGGAGTCGGGTGCGGTCTCGAGCGCGATCGTGACCTTGAGCGGCTTGCCGCCGCGCTGCACGTCGATCTGCGCGGTGCCGCCGAGCGGACGCGTGGCGAAACGGTAATCGAAGGCGTTGGGATCATCCACGGTCTGGCCGTCGATCCCGGTGATGAGATCGGAGGATTTCAAGCCGGCCTTGGCCGCGGGGCCGGTCGAGACCACGCTTGCGACCAGCGCACCGGTCGGCGAACGCAGGCCGAGGCTCTCGGCGATCTCGGGCGTCACCGCCTGCAATTTTGCCCCTAACCACGGCCGCTTCACCGCCTTGCCGCCGCTCTTGGCGGAGGCGACGACGACGCGCACCATGTTGGCGGGAATCGCAAAGCCGATGCCTTGCGAGCCGCCGGACCGCGAATAGATCGCGGTATTGATGCCGGCGAGCTTTCCGCTCATATCGACCAGCGCGCCGCCGGAATTGCCGGGATTAATGGCCGCATCGGTCTGGATGAAGAACTGGTAGTCGGTGATGCCGACCTGGGTGCGCGCGAGCGCCGAGATGATGCCGTGGGTCACGGTCTGGCCGACGCCGAAGGGATTGCCGATCGCGAGCACGATGTCGCCAACCAGCAGTTCGTCGGAATTGGTGAAGTCGAGGGTCGGAAACTTCTCCTTGGTGTCCTTCAGGCGCAGCACGGCGAGATCGGTGCGCGGATCCTTCAGCAGGATCTCGGCCTCGAATTCCCGCTTGTCCGACAGCGATACTTTCACCTGGTCCGCGCCCTCGATGACGTGGACGTTGGTGACGACGAGGCCGGAGGCATCGACGATGACACCGGAGCCGAGCGAGCGCTGCATCTGCTCGGGCTGCTGGCCCGGCACGCCGAAGAAGCGGCGGAAGATCGGGTCGTCCAACAGCGGGTTGCGGTTCTGCACCACCTTGGCCGCGTAGACGTTGACGACGGCCGGCTGCACCCGCTGCACGATCGGCGCATAGGACAGCCGCAGTTCGGCGGGCGAGGACGGGACACGGCGGTCCTGCGCGGCGGCCGGATTGAGGTGGGCTGAAAACGCTATGCACAATGCCGTGATGACGGCGGTCCGGGTCGATCGAAACATTCCTACCTCTCGGAAAAGACGCCGGAATATAGGCGCGTTCGCCCGCCAATAGAAGGGCGCCAGGGGGCATTATTCAGCCGCCTTTCCGGTGTGTCCGCCTTGCAAGTCCCGCATGCGAAATGACAATTTACCTGGGCGGTGGATTGGCATGATGCGCGTCATCCACCATTGTGGTGTCGAGCGGATTCGGTTGCGGCGAATTGGCATCAGTGGGAACCGCGCAACCGGGCGCAGCGTCGCGGGGCAGTCATCGATCATACCTAGGCTCTCCCGTTGCGACTTGGGGAAGTTCGTCAAACGATGGAGTCATGATGTGAGCAGGACAAGACTTGCGGCCACCGCGATTGGTCTCGCCGGTGCGCTGGCGGCCTCGCAGGCCCAGGCCCAAACGGCAAGCAGCAGCGATCAGGAGATCGCTCTGCTGAAGCAGCAATTGAAGATGCTGGAGCAGAAGCTCGACAAGCTCCAGAGCCAGACCGCCGCCAACACGGCGGCCACGGCGAAGGCCAAAGTCGAAGCAAAGGCAGAGGCCAAGGCCGAAGCGCGCTCGGAGGCGAAGGCGGTCGTGGCCAATGCTAACGCGGCGATCCCGCTCAAGGGACCGGCGCCCGCGTCCGGCGCCGTCGTGACGATGCCGAACAACCGGCCGACCATCTGCACCGCCGATGGGGCAAACTGCGTCGCGATCACCGGTCGCGTGCACTACGATATGGGCGGCTATGACTATCGTCCCAACACGGCGGCAACTGTGCCGCAAAAGCTGGACAGCGGCGAAAACGTGCGTCGCGCGCGCATCGGTGTTGTCGGCAAATTCCTCGAAGACTGGAATTTCGCGCTGATCTACGATTTCGGCGGCTCCTCCGACGGCTTTGGCGGCACGGGCGCCGCCGGCGCGACCCCTGTCGGCTTCCTGCCGGGCGGAGGCACCTCCGGCATCGAGAATGCTTGGGTGAGCTACACGGGGCTGAAGCCGTTCGGCGGCAAGATGGCAATCGAAGCCGGCATCATGGACCTTGCCTGGACCCTGGATGAATCCACGAGTTCCAACGACATTGCCTTCATGGAACGCGCCTCGGTCGGCATCATCGCGCAAAATATCGCCGCCGGCGACTTCCGTTCCGCCGCCGGTGCCCGCTGGTACAATGACGTGTTCTGGGCCGGCGCTTACGTGACCGGCCCGACCTCGGGTGCCATTCACTCGGCCTCGAGCGTGTCACCTCCCGGGACCAGCGAGCAATACGGCGCGACCGCCCGCGTTGCGGGTCAGGTCGTGAGTGGCAACGACTACTCGGTGCATCTCGGCGCCGACGCGGAATGGCTGATCCAGCCGCCGCGCAATCTGCTCGCGAACACGCAAACGCTCACGCTCAGCGATCGTCCCGAGCTGCGCATCGATCCCACGACGCTGATCTCGACCGGAGCGATTGCAAATGTGTCGGGCGCGCAGGTCTATGGCGTGGAAGCCRCGGCCACCTATGGACCGCTCTGGGTCCAGGGCGAATACTACTGGTTCAACATCGATCGCGGTGCGAACACCGCGGTGGCGCCCATCGGTACGTCGAGCCTGAAATTCCAGGGCGGCTACGCACAGGCGGCCTATGTCCTGACCGGTGAATCGCGCAAGTACAATCCGAGCAACGCGGCCTATGGCGGCGTCAAGCCGAACAATCCGTTCTCGATCAACGGCGGCGGCTGGGGTGCCTGGGAGATCGCCGGTCGCTACTCGACCATAGATCTGAACGATCAGTTGGCGACCGCCGCCGGCATCGCCGGCGGGCGGCAAACCGTCTACACGCTGGCGCTCAACTGGTACGTCAACGGCAATGTGCGCTTCATGCTCGACTACCTGCATGGCACGGTATCGAAGCAGGCCTCGCCGGTCTCGACAGCCGATGTCGGCTCGAAGTTCGATGCGGTCGCGTTGCGCACGCAGTTTGCGTTCTGATGCTATCTCTTCCGGGAGCGGCACAGTCCGCTCCCGGAGAGTTACACTGCGCGCTTCGGCTTCTTGACCGGCTCCGCTTCGGGCGGCGGCGCGCATGACAGCCGTTGCTGATGGCTTTCGCCCCAGGCCTTCAGGATGTCGATCACCGGCCGCAGGCTCTCGCCGAGCTCGGAGAGGCAATATTCCACGCGTGGCGGCACTTCGGCATAGACCTTGCGGATGACGAGCTTGTCCTCCTCCAGCGCGCGAAGCTGCTTTGTCAGCATGCGCTGGGTGATGCCGGGCATCCGGCGGCGCAGTTCGCCGAAGCGCTGGGTGCCGTCCTGGAGGTGGTAGAGGATCACGCCCTTCCACTTGCCGTCGATCAGGTCCAGCGTCGCCTCGACCGAGCAGCCGGGACGCCGGGTAAAATCTCGCCGCTTCATGCGTGTTTTCCCAATAGTATCCAAACAGGGACTATATCCCCGAATTTACAGTACTTGCCAAATTGGGGCTAGCGGGACAGTTAGCGGGCCAGGCGCACATCACAAGCTACGCGCCATTTGATGGAGACAAGCCATGAAGGCCGTCGGCTACAAAAAATCGCTTCCGATCGAGGATCAGGACGCGCTGATCGATTTCGAGACCGCAAAGCCCGAGCCCAAGGGGCGCGATATCCGCGTCGCCGTGAAGGCAATCTCGGCGAACCCGGTCGATTACAAGGTACGCAAGCGTGCCGTCCCGCCCGAGGGCGAGACGAAGATCCTGGGCTATGACGCGGCCGGCGTCGTCGATGCCGTGGGTTCCGACGTCACGCTGTTCAAGCCGGGCGACGAGGTGTTTTACGCCGGCTCGATCCTGCGCCAGGGCACCAATTCCGAATTCCACCTGGTCGACGAGCGCATCGTCGGCAACAAGCCGAAGTCGCTCTCGTTCGCGCAGGCCGCAGCCCTCCCCCTCACCTCCATCACCGCCTGGGAATTGCTGTTCGACCGGCTCGGCGCCGTGCCCGGCAAGAGCGTCGATCCGCGCACGCTGCTGATCACGGGCGGCGCCGGCGGCGTCGGCTCGATCCTGATCCAGCTTGCGCGCCGCCTCACGGGCCTCACGGTGCTCGCGACGGCGACGCGGCCGGAGTCGCAAAAATGGTGCCTCGATCTCGGCGCGCATGCGGTGATCGACCACGGCAAGCCGATGAAGGAGCAGATCGAGAGCTTGAGGCTGCCGCCGGTCGCGCTGGTGGCGAGCCTTACCTTCACCGACCAGCACTACAAGGCGATCGCCGAGTTCATGGCGCCGCAGGGTCGGTTCGGCCTGATCGACGATCCGCCGGAGTTCGCCGTGAGCACCTTCAAGGGCAAGGCGATCTCGGTGCACTGGGAATCGATGTTCACGCGCTCCTCTTTCCAGACGCCCGACATGATCGCGCAGCATCATCTGCTCAACGACGTCTCTGACCTCATCGACAAGGGCGTGCTGCGCACCACGCTCGACCAGACCTTTGGCACGATCAACGCGGCCAACCTCAAGCGCGCGCATGCGTTGCTCGAAAGCGGCAAGTCGCGCGGCAAGATCGTGCTGGAGGGGTGGTAGGTGCTTACGGCTTCGTAGGGTGGGCAAAGGCGCACTTGCGCCGTGCCCACCATCTCGCAACGGGCGCGACAAAAGTGGTGGGCACGCTTCCGCCTTCGCTCTTCGAGCTACGGCGGACAAGTCGCTTTGCCCACCCTACGGTGCCACGCTTCCGGTGCCACGCCTTCGCGCAACCTCAGGCAATCGTGTTGACGATCCCGCCTTCCGCGCGCAGCGCCGCACCGTTGGTCGCGGACGCTTCCTTCGACGCGACATAGACCACCATGTTGGCGATTTCGTCGACGCTGGCGAAGCGCTGGATCAGCGAGCTCGGGCGGTGCTGCTTGACGAAATTGGCCGCGGCCTCATCCACCGACTGCCCATTCTGCTTGGCGAGATCCTTCACGAAGGTCTCGACGCCTTCCGACATGGTCGGACCCGGCAGCACGGAATTGACGGTGACCCCGGTGCCGCGGGTGAGCTGCGCGAGGCCGCGGGCGACCGAGAGCTGGGCCGTCTTGCTCATGCCGTAATGGATCATCTCGACGGGAATGTTGAGCCCGGACTCCGATGAGATGAAGACGATGCGGCCCCAGTTGCGCTTGAGCATGCCCTTCATATAGGCCCGCGAGAGCCGCACGCCGCTCATGACGTTGACCTCGAAGAAGCGGCTCCAGTCCTCGTCGGGGATCTCGAAGAAGTCTTTTGGCTCGAAGATGCCGGCGTTGTTGATGAGGATGTCGACCTCCGGCAGCGCCGAGACGAGCGCCTTGCAGCCCGCTGCGGTCGAGACGTCGGCGGCGATGCCGCGGACCTTAAGGCCCGCCCCTTCCAGCTTGCGCACGGCGGCATCGACCTTGTCCTGGCCGCGACCGTTGATGACCACGCTCGCGCCGGACGCGGCGAGACCTTTTGCGATGGCGTGGCCGATGCCGGCGGTGGAGCCGGTCACGAGGGCGGTCTTTCCGGAAAGGTCGATCTTCATGAAGCATCTCCATTGTTGCTGAAGCGGATATCGTGTCCAGCGCACGCCGCTTCAATCGCCACAACTGCGAAATCGTAGGGTGCGCGGCTTGCCCGCCGTAGGGCGAAGAGCAAAGGCGGAAGCGCGCCTACCATTTCGACACGAGTTGAAAGCGGAATGGTGGGCACGGCGCGCGAAGAGCGCACCTTTGCCCACCCTGCGGCACTATTGCCGCGGCGGTAGCGTCCTGAGAAACGCGACGATGGCATCGAGGTCCTGCGCCGTCATGCTGGCATAGGCAGCATAGGCCATCGGCGGCTTGAGCTTGTGGCCGTCGCGCGCGATGCCTTGCGTAATCGCACGTTTGATTTCGTCGTCGCTCCAGCCGCCCAGGCCGACCGCGGGATCCGCGGTGATATTCGGGGAGATGGATTCGCCCCACGGCCCCTTGAACGTCCGGCCACCCTTGCCGCTCGCACCCGCGAAGTCATGCACGGCGGACGGGCCCTCCGGCGTGTGGCACTCCAGGCAATGGGCGATCGTCAGGAGATAGCGGCCGCGCGCGAGCTTGTCGGAGAGATCGGCCTCGGTCGCCTGCTTGCCGGCATAGGTCGGCGCTTCCGGCTTCAGCGCGATCCTGTATTCCGGCGCCGGGGTTTCGTGGCGCACTGCGGGTACTGAGCGCAGGTAAGCGGTAAGCGCATCGAGATCCCGGACCGTGAGCACCGTGTAGAATGCGGTCGGCATGATTGGCGCGACCTTGGTCCCGTTCGGCCTGTGACCGCTGACCAGAAACCGCTTCAGCTCGGCATCGCTCCGGTTGCCGATGCCGGTGTCCTTGTCCGGCGTGATGTTGGAGCCGGTGACCTTGAAGGCAGGCTCATCGAAGACCTGGCTGCCGCCCGCGAGCACGCGCGAGAGATCGAGGCCCTGCGGCCCGCGCGGCGTGTGGCAGTTGTGGCAGACCATCACGCTGTTGACGAGATAGGCACCGCGCTCGACCAGCGTCTCGCCGGAGGCCGGCGACATCAACAGCGCCAGCGCGATCCCAAGCACAATCCTCATCGACAGCCCCCCGGCCGGAATCGCGTTCACCAGACGATGCGCGGCATGAGATATCGCCGCGCCATACAAAAAAGCGGCGCCCAGGGGCGCCGCTTTCTGAAAACTGAGGTACCGGCCGGCTTACGCCGCCTCGGCTTCCTTCTCCTGCACCGGACCGGAGTCCTGGCCCTTGGCATCGACGTCGCGGTCGACGAACTCGATCACGGCCATCGCGGCGTTGTCGCCATAGCGGAAGCCGGCCTTGATGATGCGGGTGTAGCCGCCCTGACGGTCCTTGTAGCGGGGCGCCAGCACGTCGAACAGCTTCTTGACCTGATCCTTGTCGCGCATCTCGGAGATCGCCTGGCGACGCATGGACAGGCCGCCCTTCTTGCCGAGGGTGACGAGCTTCTCGACGATCGGACGGAGCTCCTTGGCCTTGGGCAGCGTGGTGACGATCTGCTCGTGCTTGATCAGCGCGGCGCACATATTGGCGAACATCGCGCGGCGATGCTCGGCCGTGCGGTTGAGCTTCCGATGAACCTTGCCGTGACGCATGTAACTATTCCTTAGTTTGAAACTGCCGCGACGGTTCGTCGGACATGTTGCTCAGGTGGGCTGCCTGCGTTCGCCCGCGAAAGCGCGTTGCGCTTTCGCTTTCTTGTTTGAGCATGATCCTTATCGGAAAACCGCTTCGCACTTTTCCGGGATCATGCTGCGCTCAGTAGTGATCCTCGAAGCGCTTGGCGAGCTCGTCGATGTTCTCCGGCGGCCAGCCCGGCACTTCCATGCCGAGGTGCAGACCCATCTGGGCCAGCACTTCCTTGATCTCGTTCAGCGACTTGCGGCCGAAGTTCGGGGTGCGGAGCATTTCCGCTTCGCTCTTCTGCACGAGGTCGCCGATGTAGACGATGTTGTCGTTCTTCAAGCAGTTGGCCGAACGCACCGACAGCTCGAGCTCGTCCACCTTCTTGAGGAAGGCCGGGTTGAAGGCGAGGTCCGGGATGATCTCCTGGGCGACTTCCTTGCGCGGCTCTTCGAAGTTGACGAACACGTTGAGCTGATCCTGCAGGATGCGGGCGGCATAAGCCACCGAGTCATCCGGCGTCAGCGCGCCGTTGGTCTCGATCGTCATGGTCAGCTTGTCGTAGTCGAGGATCTGGCCCTCACGGGTGTTCTCGACCTTGTAGGAGACCTTGCGGACCGGCGAGTACAGGCTGTCGACCGGGATCAGTCCGATCGGCGCGTCCTCGGGACGGTTGCGCTCGGCGGGCACGTAGCCCTTGCCGGTGGCGACCGTGAACTCCATGCGGATCTCGGCGCCCTCGTCGAGCGTGCAGATCTGGAGGTCCGGGTTGAGCACGACCACGTCGCCCACGGTCTGGATGTCGCCGGCGGTGACGACGCCCGGGCCCTGCTTCTTCACGACCATGCGCTTGGGGCCTTCGCCCTGCATCTTAATCGAGATGTCCTTGATGTTGAGCACGATGTCGGTGACGTCTTCACGGACGCCAGCGATCGAGGAGAACTCGTGCAGCACGCCGTCGATGTGCACCGACTGCACCGCCGCGCCCTGGAGCGAGGAGAGCAGGATACGGCGCAGCGCGTTGCCGAGCGTCTGGCCGAAGCCGCGCTCGAGCGGTTCGGCAACGATGGTCGCGAAACGGGTCGAATCGCTGCCGGGCTGGATCTGGAGCTTGTTCGGCCGAATCAGTTCTTGCCAATTTTTCTGGATCGTCACTGTTTCACCCATACAGGCCAGTCAAACTGCTAGTGCAGACACTGGCGTTGGAGAAAGGCCGCGGATCATTCGCGCGGCTTTGCAAAAAGTCATTGCGGGCGACCAATGCGCCCGCAACTTGGTATCAAACGCGCCGACGCTTGCGGGGACGGCAACCGTTGTGCGGGATCGTGGTCACGTCGCGGATCGAGGTGACGGTGAAGCCCGCGGCCTGAAGCGCACGGAGCGCCGACTCGCGGCCCGAACCGGGACCAGCGACTTCGACTTCGAGCGTGCGCATGCCGTGCTCTTGCGCCTTCTTCGACACGTCCTCGGCGGCAACCTGCGCGGCGTACGGGGTCGACTTGCGCGAACCCTTGAAGCCCATCGTGCCGGCGGAGGACCAGGCAATCGTGTTGCCCTGCGCGTCGGTGATGGTGATGGTCGTGTTGTTGAACGACGAGTTGACGTGCGCGACGCCGGAGGCGATGTTCTTGCGCTCACGACGACGAACGCGGGTGGCTTCCTTGCCCATAGAGTACCTTTCCTGAAGATCTCAAACGCCGCCGTAATGCCAGCGGCTACACCTGTGGAACGAAAGGCGTGTGGCGAACGGGTCTCCCCTTCGCCACACGCCGCGATTGGATTCGAAAACTTACTTCTTCTTGCCGGCGATGGCCTTGGCCGGACCCTTGCGCGTACGCGCATTGGTGTGGGTACGCTGGCCGCGCACCGGCAGGCCACGACGATGACGCAGGCCGCGATAGCAGCCGAGGTCCATCAGACGCTTGATGTTGATGCCGACCTCACGACGCAGATCGCCCTCGACGAGATAGTCGCGGTCGATCACTTCGCGGATCTGGAGCACTTCGGCATCGCTGAGCTGGTTGACGCGACGATCCTCGGGGATCTTCACCTTCTCCAGGATCTCACCAGCGATCTTCTGGCCGATGCCATGGATGTACTGGAGCGCGATCAGCACGCGCTTGTTGGTCGGAATGTTCACGCCGGCAATACGGGCCACGGCCTTCTCTCCTGTTGCCGATCCCTCGTCAGGAATCAGGCTTTAAGTGCTTGGTTTCTCGGGCAGGTGTTCACAAACGCGAACACGACGCCCACCCCTGGTCTTCCTGGGGCCCGGCATCGTTTGAAACTATCCGACTTGGATGCGGGGCTTATTAGGGGATTCAGGGGGCTTTCGTCAACCGCTGCTAGCGCTTAGCTCGCTTTTTCGTGACCTTTTTTGCGGCCTTTTTGGCACCTTTTTTGACAGCCTTCTTGGCGGTCGTTTTAGCGGCCTTTTTGACCGTTTTCTTGGCCGCTTTCTTGGCCGCCTTCTTGGTGCCCTTTGCGGCCTTCTTGGCGGCCTTTTTAGCGGATTTGGCAGCCTTTTTGGCCGTTTTCGCCGGCTTTTTGTCTACCTTGGCCTTCTTGGTACCCTTCTTGGCAGGCCCCGACTTGGCCGCGCTGCGCGCTTGGGCCTTGCCGTGCGTCTTGGGTTCGACCGCCCCGAGGGCCAGGAGCTGGCGATGAATCGCGCGGGTGACCTCGTCGATGGCCATCATGCCGTCGATGGTCGAGAGCTTCCGCCGCTCGGAATAGTAGTGAATCAGCGGTTCCGTCTGGCTGCGGTAGCTGGCGAGTCGCTTGGTCAGGACCTCCGGGGTGTCGTCGACCCGGACCTCCTCCCCGCGCTCCCGCATCTGGGCGACCCGGGTCTCGACGCGGCTCAGGAGTGCGCTCTCGTTGACGCGGAGCTCGACCACGGCGTCGAGCTTGAGATGCTTGTGCTTGAGCAGCTCATCCAGCGCCTCGGCCTGCGGCACGGTGCGCGGGAAGCCGTCGAGGATGAAACCGTTCTTGGCGTCCGGCTGGTCGATGCGGTCGGAGATGATTCCCACCACGATCTCGTCGGGCACGAGGCCGCCGCTGGCCATGATCTCCTTGGCCTTCAGCCCGACCGGCGTTCCGGCCGCAACGGCCGCGCGCAGCATCTCTCCGGTCGAGAGCTGGACGATGCCATAGCGCTGCACCAGCAGTTGCGCCTGGGTCCCCTTGCCCGACCCCGGCGGTCCCAGAAGTATAATTCTCATCGGCGTACGCCCCCCGGATTGGTGAGCGATACGTCGCGCACCTGTGTTTGAAGTCCAATGACAGTGCAAATCATAATCGGCGCCGCACCGCTACCCATATCATAGGGGAGCAAATGCCAGGACGCCAAGAAGGCCTTTGAAATCAGTGATTGCGTCGCAGGGAGAGCAGCTCTGCCGATGTCTTGGAATGGCTGACTGGTCGCCTCGGCGGGCGCCGCGCGTTGCTCGCGCGGCGAATCGGCGGCGCTGTCGCGCCGCCCTCGGCGAACCCCGCGCTTAGCGGCGGCGGCCGCGCAGCTTCGACTTCCGGATCAGGCCCTCATACTGATGCGCCAGCAGATAGCCCTGCACCTGCGCCACCGTGTCCATGGTGACGCTGACGACGATCAGCAGCGAGGTGCCGCCGAAGTAGAACGGCACCGAGGCGTAGGAGATCAGGATTTCCGGGATCAAGCAGACGATCGCCAGATAAATCGCGCCGAGCACGGTGATGCGCGACAGCACGTAGTCGATATATTCCGCGGTGCGCTCGCCCGGACGGATGCCCGGAATGAAGCCGCCATGCTTCTTCAGATTGTCCGCGGTCTCGGTCGGGTTGAACACGATCGCGGTGTAGAAGAACGCGAAGAACACGATCAGCGCGAGATACATGATCAGGAACAGCGGACGGCCGTGGCCGAGCTGGGTCGTGATCCACTGGAACCATTCCGGCCCGCTGCCGGCGTTGAAGTTGGCAACCGTGGTCGGCAGCAGCAGCAGCGAGGACGCGAAGATCGGCGGGATCACGCCCGAGGTGTTGAGCTTGAGCGGCAGATGCGAGGACTGGCCCTCGAACATCTTGTTGCCGACCTGGCGCTTCGGATACTGGATCAGCAGCCGGCGCTGGGCGCGCTCCATGAACACGATGAAGGCGATCACGGCGACCGCCATGATGATGACGACCAGGATCAGGCCGGTCGACATCGCACCCTGACGGCCGAGCTCGAGCATGTTGGCGAGCGCCGCGGGCAGCTCGGCGACGATGCCGGCGAGAATGATCAGCGAGATGCCGTTGCCGATGCCGCGCGAGGTGATCTGCTCACCCAGCCACATCAGGAACATGGTGCCGCCGGTCAGCGTGATCGCCGTGGACAGACGGAAGAACATGCCGGGGTCGCTGACGACGTTGCCGGCGCCTTCGAGGCCCACCGCGATGCCGTAAGACTGGAACGCGGCCAGAATCACCGTGAGATAGCGGGTGTACTGATTCAGCAGCTTGCGGCCGGACTCACCTTCCTTCTTCAGCGCCTCGAGCTGCGGCGAGACGGTGGTGAGGAGCTGGATGATGATCGAGGCCGAGATATACGGCATGATGTTCAGCGCGAAGATCGCCATGCGGTGGATACCGCCGCCGGCGAACATGTTGAACATGCCGAGGATGCCGCCCGCCTGGGAGCGGAACACCTGTTCCCAGATGTTGGGATCGATGCCGGGAAGCGGGATGTAGGTCCCGAGCCGATAAACGAGCAGCGCACCCAGGGTGAACCAGATGCGCTTCTTCAGTTCGTCAGCCTTGGCAAACGCACCGAAATTGAGATTGGCTGCCAGTTGTTCCGCTGCAGAGGCCATCTTGGACTTTCTCCCGCCGCCTATTGCGCCGTCATGCCCGCGGCCGGGCTACTCTAGCGGACGCCGGACATTATCTGGGGCTCGGCTTCGATAAGTCCACGTCCCACACGCGTAAAGGCCCGCGAGCCGCGGGCCAATGACGCAGTTGTTACGCCGCCTCGCCTTCTTCCTTGGCAGGGGCGAGGATCTTCACCGAGCCGCCGGCCTTCTCGACCGCGGCGATCGCGGTCTTCGTGGCGCCGTGCACTTCGATGTTGAGCTTCGACTTGAGCTCGCCGCGGCCGAGCAGTCGCACGCCGGCCTTGGCGCGGCGCAGCACGCCGCCCTTCACCAGGGCCTCGACGTTCACGACGCTGCCGGCGTCGATCTTCTTGGCATCGACCGCTTCCTGGAGCCGGTCGAGATTGATCTCGGCGAACTCGACGCGGAAGATGTTGTTGAAGCCGCGCTTGGGCAGACGGCGATGCATCGGCATCTGGCCGCCTTCGAAACCCTTGATGCGCACGCCCGAACGCGCGGTCTGGCCCTTGCCACCGCGGCCGGACTGCTTGCCTTTGCCCGAACCAATGCCACGGCCGACGCGCATACGCTTCTTGCGCGAGCCGGCGTTGTCGGCGATATCGCTGAGCTTCATCGCCCTGCTCCTTGTTTCTTGCGCATGATCGTCACCGAAAACGGGTGCCCGCTTTTCGGGATCCTGCGCCTTTGCTTACTTCTCGTCGACGATGCGAACGAGATGGTGAACCTTCTCGATCATGCCACGAACCGCCGGGGTGTCCGGCAGTTCGCTGGTGCGGCCGATCTTGTTGAGCTTGAGTCCGATCAGCGTCGAACGCTGCGAGTGATGGCGGCGGATCGCGCTGCCGGTCTGCTCGAGCTTGATCGTCTTTGCTGCCTTGGCCATGGGAGTCTACTCCGAAAAGCTTCCGTTAGTCGGCAGCCGCCTCGGCGTCACCGCCGATACGGCGGGACTGGAGGGTGGACACCTTGATATTGCGGCGGGCTGCGACCGAACGCGGCGAATCCTGATGCTTCAGCGCGTCGAAGGTTGCGCGAACCATATTGTAGGGGTTCGACGAGCCGATCGACTTCGCGACCACGTCCTGGACGCCGAGCGTCTCGAACACGGCGCGCATCGGGCCGCCGGCGATGATGCCGGTACCGGCCGGAGCAGCACGCAGGTAGACACGGCCCGCGCCATGACGGCCGGCGATGTCGTGATGCAGCGTACGGCCCTCGCGCAGCGACACGCGGGTCAGGTTGCGCTTGGCTGATTCAGTCGCCTTGCGGATCGCCTCAGGCACCTCGCGCGCCTTGCCGTGACCGAAGCCGGCGCGGCCCTTCTGGTCGCCGATCACGACGAGCGCTGCGAAACCGAAGCGCTTGCCGCCCTTGACGACCTTTGCCACGCGATTGATGTGGACGAGCTTGTCGACGAACTCGCTGTCGCGCTCCTCCCGGCGTTCACGTCCGCCGCCGCCGCGTTGATCGCGTCCACCACGTTGTTCGCGTTCTGCCATTTTTCCAATCCTTCAGAGGCTTGCGCCTCAATCCTCAAATTCTATTAGAAGCTCAGCCCGCTCTCACGCGCAGCGTCGGCCAGTGCCTTGACGCGCCCGTGGTAGAGGTAGCTGCCGCGATCGAACACGACTTCCTTGACGCCCTTCTCGGCGGCGCGCTCGGCCAGCAGCTTGCCGACCGCCTTCGCCGCATCGATGTCGGCGCCGGTCTTGCCGCCGTCGCGCATCGACTTCTCGAGCGACGAGGCAGAGGCCAGCGTCTCGCCCTTCAGGTCGTCGATGACCTGGGCGTAGATGTGCTTGGACGAGCGAAACACCGACAGACGCGGACGACCGCCACCAGAGCGGCGCAGCTTAAGCCGCACACTCCGCTTGCGCCGGGCATTGGTAACCTTGGCTTTGGACATGACCGGCTCCGTTACTTCTTCTTGCCTTCCTTGCGGAAGATGAATTCGCCAACATACTTCACGCCCTTGCCCTTGTAGGGCTCCGGCGGACGATAGGAGCGAATCTCGGCGGCGACCTGGCCGACACGCTGGATGTCGCTGCCGGTCACCGTGATCTCAGTCGGCTTCGGCACGGTGATCGTGATCCCTTCCGGGATCGCGTAGACCACGTCGTGGCTGTAACCGAGCGCGAGCTGCAGGTTCTTGCCCTGCATCGCGGCGCGGTAACCGACGCCGGTGATTTCGAGCTTCTTCTCAAAGCCCTTGGTGACGCCTTCGACCAGATTCGCGACCTGGGCGCGAGCAGTACCGTACAGCGCCCGCGCGCGGTTGGTCTCGACCCGCGGGTTCACCTTGACCTGGCCGTTCTCGAGCTTCACCTCGACGTCGTTATGGACGACGAACTGAAGCTGGCCCTTGGGCCCCTTCATCTTGACGGTCTGCCCGTCGACGGTCGCGGTCACACCCGACGGAACCGCCACAGGCCTTTTGCCAACACGTGACATGGATCAACAATCCTTCTCAGAACACCGTGAAGAGAACTTCGCCGCCCACATTCGCTTYGCGCGCGCTGTGGTCGGCCATGATCCCCTTCGGCGTCGACAACACCGAAATGCCGAGCCCGTTGTTGACCCGCGGCAGAGCCTTCACCGAGGCGTAAACACGACGCCCGGGCTTGGAGACTCGTTCGATCTCGCGGATGACGGGCTCGCCGTCGAAATACTTCAGCTCGATCTCGATCTCGCTGCGGCCCGAGGAATGCTCAAGCGTGGCGTAACCGCGGATGTAGCCTTCGGTCTTGAGGACCTCGAGCACGTTCTCGCGCATCTTCGAGCCAGGCGTGGAGACCTTGGACTTCGAACGCATCTGCGCGTTGCGGATACGGGTGATCAGATCGCTGATTGGATCGTGCGTAGACATCTAAACGACCCTCCTTACCAGCTGGACTTCACGAGGCCCGGGACCATGCCCTTGGAGCCAAGGTCGCGCATCGCGATGCGAGACAGTTTGGTCTTGCGGTAGTTCGAGCGCGAACGGCCCGACAGCTCGCAACGCAGACGGATGCGGGTCGCCGACGAGTTGCGCGGCATTTCCGCAAGCTTCAGGGTGGCGGCGAACCGCTCCTCCATCGGCAGCGTCTTGTCGGCGATGATCGCCTTCAACCGCTCGCGCTTCGGGGCGGCGTTCTTCGCCATCCGCTTGCGCCGGTTGTTCTTCTCGACTGAACTCTTCTTTGCCATGCTTGGCTCCTGGGTATCCGCGTTTGAGAGGCTTTAGGTCAGCGTCTCACTGCCGGAACGGGAAATTGAAAGCGGTCAACAAGGCCCTCGCCTCGTCGTCGGTCTTGGCCGTAGTGCAGACGGTGATGTCCATACCGCGGGCTTCCGTGACCTTGTCGAAGTCGATCTCGGGGAAAATGATGTGTTCCTTGAGGCCGAGCGAGTAGTTGCCGCGGCCGTCGAAGCTCTTCGGGTTCAGGCCGCGGAAGTCGCGGACGCGCGGCAGCGCGACCGTCACCAGGCGATCGATGAACTCGTACATGCGGGCCTTGCGCAGCGTGACCTTGCAGCCGATCGGCTGGTTCTCACGCAGCTTGAAGGTCGCGATCGCGATACGCGAATAGGTCACGATCGCCTTCTGGCCGGCGATCAGCGTCAATTCAGCGGCGGCGTTCTCGGCCTTCTTACGGTCGTTGACGGAGTCGCCAACGCCCATGTTCAGCACGACCTTGTCCAGACGCGGAACCTGCATGACGTTCTCATAACCGAACTTCTCGGTCATTTCCGTCCGGATCTTCGCGTCATATTCCGCGCGCAGGCGCGGCGTGTAAGCGACCTCAGCCATCGATCTCAGCTCCCGAGCTCTTGGCGATGCGGACCTTCTTGCCGTCCGCCAGAATCTTGAATCCGACGCGGGTCGGCTTTCCATCCTTGCCGACGAACGCGATGTTGGACAGTTGGATCGGCGACTCCTTCGAGATGATGCCGCCCTCCTGGGCCTGCGTCTGCTTCTGATGACGCTTGACCATGTTGATACCGCGCACCAGCGCCGTGCCGGCGTCCGGGCGAACCTCGAATACTTCGCCGGTGCGACCCTTGTCGCGACCGGTCAGCACGACGACCTTGTCGCCCTTGCGGATCTTCGCAGCCATCACAGCACCTCCGGCGCGAGAGAGATGATCTTCATGTGGTTCTTCGCGCGCAGCTCGCGCGGCACGGGCCCGAAGATACGGGTGCCGACCGGCTCGGACTGGTTGTTGATCAGAACGGCGGCGTTGCGGTCGAAGCGGATGACCGAACCGTCGGCGCGGCGGATGTCCTTGCGGACGCGCACCACGACGGCCTTCATCACGTCGCCCTTCTTCACCTTGCCACGCGGAATCGCTTCCTTGATCGAGACGACGATGATGTCTCCGATCGTGGCGTAGCGGCGCTTGGAGCCTCCGAGCACCTTGATACACATGACACGGCGTGCGCCAGAATTGTCGGCCACGTCGAGGTTGGTCTGCATCTGAATCATTGATGCACCTCGTCCTCTTCTCTCTTGCGCCAGCCCAGCCGGCGCTCAACATTTTCCTGAAGTCAGTCGGCTAAAGCCAACAGATCAGGCGCTTTTCTTGTGTTCGCCCCGGATCACGATCCAGCGCTTCAACTTCGAAATCGGCTTGGTTTCCTCGATCCACACCATGTCGCCCGGCTTGAACTGGTTGTCCTCGTCGTGCGCGTGGTAGTTCTTCGAACGGCGGATCGTCTTCTTGTAGAT